>NZ_JAPVLS010000071.1:0-51449 GCF_027158125.1 Streptomyces sp. H39-C1 | reverse complement strand
ACCAGCGCCGCGACATGATCCGCTTGATGCGGGACGCCGGCATCGCCCCGCAGACCGCACAGGTCCGCCCCGACGAGGCCGAACTGACCCGCATCACCGGAGCCCAGGCCCCCAGCGGCATCCCGTGCGTCATCGCCGCACCGGTCGTGGAACGCGCCAAGCGCAGCGCCACCGCCACCCGCGGCCGACGCAGCCGCTTCGCCCAGGCCCGCCGCTCCGCCCCGGGCGAGCGCCCCGCGCCCCGCACGACCACCACCGCCGCGTAGCACCACACGCTCCTCAGGGGCCGTGCCACCCCCCGTGTCCGGGTGGCACGGCCCCTGGCGTTGGTCCTGACCGGCGGGATGTGCCGTTCGAACACGGAGCGGAAGCCCTCCAGCGGGTCACCGTGCTCATGGCTGAGCCAACCGGGTGCCCCGGCGATCCGGAGGGGCTCGGGGGAGTGACGGATGGTAGCCGGGGGACACAGATAGTCACTGATATCGCGTGGAAAAGGTAGAGATGATGATTGATTCCGGTACTGCGACGTTGGTGGAAGAGTTGCGTGAGCGGGCGGGCGCGTTCGTGAACTCGCACGTCGATCTGTGGGTCACCGTGGAGGACGACGGGACGCTGATCCTGGCCGGCCAGGACCCCACGGCCCTGTTCCAGGCAGCTGCGGACTGGCTGGAACAGGGGCCCGCGTGCACCGTTGTCGATACCCGCTGGGGCTGTGGGACCACCGAGCCCGCCTTTACGCTGTGCCTGTTCCTGCGCCCGCCGGGCGCTGAACTGACGCCGCAGCGGACGGCTGAAAGGGTCTAGGGTCTTTCCCGATCCCAGCGGAAGCCGGAACCAGACAGCGGCGGCGCGGACTCCCGCGCCGCCGTCCGGTTTGCCCGGTGCGACACCCCTGGTCACTGCCTGCGTCAGATGACGAGGAGGGCGGTCGGGCAACCATCACGAAGACCAACCGGCGGGGCCGGCCGGTCCCTGCTGTTGACCGGTCACCCGCGCACGGGCTGCGCGAATCCTGCCGCCGTGGGCGGGGCGTCTTCAGCGTGGTGCGGTTCGCTGGTGGGTCGTGGTGGAGATGTCGGCCTCGGTGTCGGTGGCGGGGGAGGCTTCGGTTACGTCGGCGCCGTGGTCGGCGCGGCGTCGGGTGTCGTGGGTTCCGTACCAGTCCAGGCACATCACGGTGGCGTCGTCCTGTAGTTGCCCGTCGTGGGCTTGAACGACGTGCTCGATCAGGACGCGGGCGGCTTCGCGCGGGTGCAGGTCCTGGGTGCTTTCGATGAGCGCCGACAGGTCGAGGTCCGCGGCCCTGCGTTCCAGCATCCCGTCGGTGAGCATGATGAGCCGGTCCCCGGCCCGCAGGTCCAGGTGCTGCACGGTGTAGGTGTGGGGAGCTGTGAAGCCGAAGGGCATGTCGATGTCCGGCACGAGCTGCTCGACCTTTCCTCCGCGCAGGCGCAGGGGCCAGGGGTGGCCGGCGTTGATGAACTCGGTTCGACCATCGTGCAGGCTGATGCGCAGGAGTTGGCCGGTGACGTAGCGACCCCCGCTGTGCTCGGCCAGGGCTTGGTCGGCCTGCCGGGCCTGTCCGGCGAGGTCGGCGCCTTGCCTCCGGGCGCGGCGCAGGGCGCCGACCAGGAGGGTGGCCAGCAGAGCAGCGTCCACGTCGTGGCCCATGGCATCGGTGACGGACAGCTGGACATGGTCACGGTCTATGACGTAGTCGAACGTGTCGCCGCCGACGAACTCGGCCGGCTCCAGGGCGCCGGCAACCGCGAACTGGGCCGCTTCACACGCCAAGGACGCAGGCAACAGCCGGTGCTGGATCTCGGCGGCCAAACTCAGCGGCGCGGTACGCCGACCCCACTGGTAGAGATCGGTGAAGGGCCGATTCGCGATGACGATGTAGCCAAAAGCGTGGGCGCTACGGCTGATCTTTCGCAAGGTGTTGGGGCCCGGGTGGTGGGGCAGGTAGAGCTCCAGCAGCCCGATGGCATCCCCGCGGTTGGTCACCGGCGCGATCACCCGCGTCCAAGCACCGTCCCCGATCCGCTCCACATGCGGTTGCTGGGTGCGGATCACCTGCTCGTACACCGTGCCGGACACGGCGATCGCGTCAGCGGGACGGTCCAGGTCGATATTGTCAGCGGCGCCCAGGCGCACGACGGCGGCACCCGTGAAGTCGGTGATCAGGAACGACACCGACCGGGCCCCGAACTGCCGCCGCAGCGCCGCGGCGATGACATCGACGGACTCTACGGGCGGCGCGGCCTCTGCCGCAGCCAGCGCCTCACCCAGTCCGTCGATTCCACTGTCCGGCATGGGAGCCCTCTTCCCGCTGTCGTGCCCGTCCCAGCACCTACCGGTTCCACGAACTCCGGGCAGGTACGAAGAGGCAAACTATCCCACTGCAGGAGCGGGTTCCGACCCGCCTGAGCGATACCGTCGCGCCCGGTGCCATGGATCGGTGCCGGTATGCACTGTGACCCGGACCCCACCATCCGCTGGTGGCGGCGCGCTCGTCGAGGGCATCGTGCCCGCCGTCCACGCGGCAACCGGGCTACCAGCGGTTTCCGTACGGTTCCGGGGCACCGCGCAGATGCGCCAGACCGCCGAGCAGCATCCCTCCGGCGGAAGCGGCATCCATGAGGCGGCGCTGCTCGTGGGAGCCCTTCTCGCCCTCGATGGTGTCGTCGGGCCAGGTCCCCGGTCCGACCACGGCGAGTGCGACCAGGCCCCGGTCGGCCGCTTCCTGCCAGAGCGGTGACACGGGGCGTTGCTGCGGGCACAGCAGACGGGAGCGACCAGTGTGCAGTTGTGTGAGTTTCCCGTCCTGGACCGTCACCGAACACCGGGTCACCGGCCACAACCCCGCGCTCCACGTGCGGGCGGTCATCCGCGCCAGTCCGGCAGCCCGCACGCGCACCGCCAGCTCGCCGTACGCCGCCTGATCGGGAGGCTGAACGGTCACCACCGACCACCAATCGCCCGCGCGCAACGCCATCACTGCCCGACCCCAGCCCGTCACCGTCGTCTCCACGCCCGTCCAACGACCCGGCCGGGCTGCGGAATCGGCCGATAGGCCGTGCGGGTGAGCGATCCAGCACACCGGCGCTCGTATCGCTGGTGCGGTGGCTCCGGTCGGGAATCGAGGTGGCCTCCAGAGCGAGCCTTGTGCGCGGGCGGGGGGAGTTGGGAGTCTGTGTGCACCGGGCTGGAACGGGAACTGCTGTGCGGATGGCGGTGGTCGTGGTGGAGCGGTGGTCGGCGGTACGCCGGGTGAGTCAGGCGGCGGCGGGTGATACGTCGGGGCTTCCGGGGCGTCTGTGCCACGCGTTGTGCGGGGTGCTGGAGGCGGACTGGGCGGTGATGTCCCTGCTCAGTGATACGCCCGGCCGCCAGCTGCTGGCGGTGAGCGGCATGCCGGCTTTACGGCTGGAGGAACTGGAGTTCTTGGTGGGGGAGGGCCCGTGCCACAGCGCCAGCCTCACCGGACACCCCATGATGATCGGAGACCTCCGCCACCAGGTCACCCCTTGGCCCTTCTTCGGGACCGCCGCGCGTGAGGTGCTGCCACGGGTCGGCGCGATCCACGCCTTCCCGCTGCGCTGGGCCGACGAGCGGTTCGGGGCGGCCGCGGTGCTCTACGCCCAACCCCGCGCCACCCCCTGGGCACAAACCCGGCAGGCCGCTGCCGCTGTGGATACCGCGGCCGCCGCCCTCCTGGACAGCTACCGGACAGAGTTTCTCCAAGGGGCGGACCTGCCGTGGGAACCGGCCCGCCTCCTGGAGACCCACTGGGGCGCTACCCACCGTGCCGCGGGAGCTCTGGCCCTGCGCCTGGGGATCCCCTTCGATGAAGCCCTCGCCCGCATGCGCGCCCTGGCGTTCACGACCGGACAGTCCCTGCGCGACATCACCACCTACCTGACCTGACCGCCCGTGCCTTACCTGGCGAGGCGGTCACCCGGTCTCGGGGAGGTGCGGGTGGTGCTCGCAGGATTGCGCCCGGTGCTGCTCCCACTCCATGGCGCGTTGGATCTGCAGGTCGTCCAGACCGGTCGCTTCGGACAGTGCCTGAGAGGTGAGCCCGTGGTGCTGTTGTGCCAGGGCGCGCCGGATCTGTCCGGCCCACAGCTCCTCGGGGACGAACGGCCGCTCGCGGTACTCCTGCTGCAGGGCCATGAGATGTTCGGGCGAGCAGGCGGCGATCAGGCGCCGGCCGTCGCGTGCCCGATCGCTCGCGTGGATGGCGGAGGAGTCCGGGACGACGTTCAGATGGCATCCGTCGGTGAGTGGCCGGGCGCACGCATCGCAGATGTCCGTCAGCGGGACGGAACGTGAGTGGTCGGGTCGCATGCTGTTCTCCTGCCCTTTCATGCCATGTCGCGCCCCCGGCGCTGTTGAGCGGGAGCCAGGATGCCTGTCGGCTGGTGCCACGAAAATCTATCGCGCGTGAAGTAGACATTCGCTTCTGGATCTGGGTAGAGTTCTGGTCGTAGCCAAGAAGGAAGCAGGGCACGGCAGACACGAACTGCCGCGCGGAGTGTGTGGCACGGTGATGGAATCCGGTGGCCGGTAAGTGCAGGTGGGCCGCAGGGTTGATTGCCGGGTCGGGCCGCCCCGGGAGGGGCCGCCGTGCAGTAACGCAGTACGGCAAGTGCAGTTCTGACACGCAGTACCCGCAGTTCAGCAGGACCGCATCATGCAGGACAGCAGTACCGGATGCAGTTGCAGTACCCAGCAGTGCGGTACATGAGTGGTACCTCGGTGAAGGCGTCGGCTGCGGGCGCGCGCACTGGGAGGTTCGGCAGTGGGGCTCTAAGCCAGGGCAGTTGTAGTACGGGCGACGGGGCTGGCTGTCGGAGAGTGGTGTAGTGAAGGCCACCAGCAGTTCGCAGGAACAGCAGTTCGTAGTGCTGGTTTGGTCAGTGTTTCGGTTCAGAGGGAACGGAGGGGTTGAGCGCCATCAGGATTGCCCGGGCGAAGTAGCAGGCCTGGGTGCCGCAGGACATCGATAGGTAGGTGGTCTCCGGTCACGCGTTCGCGATCCCCGTATTCCCGGCCGCGGCCGGTAGTGCGGACACAGTAGGCCGGCGCAGTACTAGGGCCGGTAGGTGGTGTTTTCCGTCCTTCGGGGCCCTGGTGCTACGGCGCCAGGGCCCCTCCACGCGTTCTCAGCCCCTTTGTCTGTTTCCCGGTGAGGTGAGATGACGGCAGACGATTCCTTCGCCCGACTCAATGACGACGACTATCCCGCCTACACCATCGGGCGCGCCGCCGAGATGATCGGTGCCTCTCAGGGTTTCCTGCGTGCGATCGGCGAAGCCCACCTGATCACCCCGCTGCGTTCCGCGGGCGGTCACCGCCGTTACTCCCGCTATCAGCTGCGGATCGCTGTCCGGGTGCGTGAGCTCGTCGACCAGGGCACCGCGATCGAGGACGCGTGCCGCATCGTCGCGCTGCAGGACCAGCTCGAAGAAGCCCTCGCACTCAACGAACAGCTCCGCACCCACACCCACTCCGCCGCCTGAGAACGGCCCCGCGTAGGGCAGGACTTTGACCGGATGCCCTAGCCGCGGGGGAAGCAGTCTTGACCACGCTGTGCACGTGAGCGCCGGTTGCAGCTGGCCGGCCGCAACATTCCGGGCCACGAACTGTGGGGCCTGGTCGAAGCGACCGGCAGCCACCTGGACCGGCGGATCAAGAAGAACTGGGCCTGGCCAGCAGCCCGTAGGAGCCCGGCCCACGCCCAAAGTCCCAGAGAAGTCCCACGGGTGCCGCCGCACCCCTTGCTGATCTGTGTTCGCGCAGCTCAGGAGGGGTGCGGCGGCACCCGCCGGTCAGATGTCGCGGAACGTCTCGATCTGCGCGCCGATCGTGTTGAGCCGCTCGGCCAGGTCCTCGTAGCCGCGGTTGATGACATAGACGTTGCGCAGTACGGAGGTGCCCTCGGCGGCCATCATCGCGAGCAGGATGACGACGGCGGGGCGCAGCGCGGGCGGGCACATCATCTCGGCGGCGCGCCAGCGGGTCGGGCCCTCGACGAGGACGCGGTGCGGGTCGAGCAGTTTGACGCCGGCACCCAGCCGGGTGAGCTCGGTGAGGTAGATCGCGCGGTTGTCGTACACCCAGTCGTGGATGAGCGTGGAGCCCTGGGCGGTCGCGGCGATGGCGGCGAAGAAGGGGACGTTGTCGATATTGAGGCCGGGGAACGGCATCGGGTGGATCTTGTCGATGGGCGCGCGGAGCTTGGACGGGCGCACGGTGAGGTCGATGAGGCGGGTCCGGCCGTTGTCGGCCTTGTACTCCTCGGTGCGCTCGTGGTCCAGCCCCATCTCCTCCAGGACGGCCAGTTCGATCTCCAGGAACTCGATCGGCACCCGGCGGATCGTCAGCTCCGACTCGGTGACCACGGCGGCGGCCAGCAGGCTCATCGCCTCGACCGGGTCCTCGGAGGGCGCGTAGTCCACATCGCGGTCGATGTCGGTGACGCCGTGCACGGTCAGGGTGGTGGTGCCGACGCCGTCGACCCGTACCCCGAGCTCCTCCAGGAAGAAGCAGAGGTCCTGGACCATGTAGTTCGAGCTGGCGTTGCGGATCACGGTGATGCCGTTGTTGCGGGCGGCGGCCAGCAGCGCGTTCTCGGTGACGGTGTCGCCGCGTTCGGTCAGCACGATGGGCCGGCTGGGGGAGATCGCCCGCTCGACGACCGCGTGATAGGTGCCGTCGGTGGCGGTCACGTCGAGGCCGAAGTGGCGCAGCGCGTTCATGTGCGGCTGCACCGTACGGGTGCCGAGGTCGCAGCCGCCGGCGTACGGGATCCGGAAACGGTCGGTGCGGTGCAGCAGCGGGCCGAGGAACATGATCACGCTGCGGGTGCGCCGGGCCGCCTCGGTGTCCATCGCGTCGAGGTCCAGCTCGGCCGGCGGTACGATCTCCAGATCGTTGCCGTCGTTGATCCAGCGGGTGCGGACGCCGATGCTGTTCAGCACCTCCAGGATCCGGTAGACCTCCTCGATCCTGGCGACCCGGCGGAGCGTGGTGCGCCCGGAGTTCAGCAGGGAGGCGCACAGCAGCGCGACGCACGCGTTCTTGCTGGTCTTCACGTCGATCGCGCCGGACAGCCGCCGGCCGCCGACGACCCGCAGGTGCATGGGCCCGGCGTAGCCGAGCGACACGATCTCGCTGTCCAGCGCCTCGCCGATTCTGGCGATCATCTCCAGGCTGATGTTCTGGTTGCCGCGCTCGATGCGGTTGACCGCGCTCTGGCTGGTGCCCAGCGCCTCGGCGAGCTGGGACTGGGTCCAGCCACGGTGCTGGCGGGCGTCACGGATGAGCTTGCCGATACGGGCGAGGTAGTCATCGATCATGTGGCAAACGGTATCTCACACATGAGATGGGGGCTGTGTGTCGAAAGGCAGGTGCGGCGTGTGGATCGTCGCGAACGGGGTAGACGTGGCGCGGTGGCCCTCGATCCAGCAACGTTACACAAGGTCAGTATCTCGGATATGAGATTAATGCGCCTGATCGTGTGAAGGATTGCTCCAGATGGAGGAGTAGGTTCCGGGTGATGGCGCCGGGCGCGGGACAGCGCCACAGGGGTGCCGGGGCATGACCCCGCACCGGTGATGTACTAGAGTTATCTCGACATCGAGATATCTGCCGAGGCGTACCACGCCGCAGTCACCGAGCCGCTAGGTAAGGCATACCTAACCTAGCGCTCACCTTAGCGGATCGGCATGGAGTCGTGTCGGTCGTGTCGGCAGGATTGCGGTGGTACGCGCGAATTACATGCATGAAGGAGACTGTCGTGTCGGCGAACAGCTTCGACGCCCGCAGCACGCTGCAGGTGGGCGACGAGTCGTACGAGATCTTCAAGCTGGACAAGGTCGAGGGCTCCGCCCGCCTTCCCTACAGCTTGAAGGTCCTGCTGGAGAACCTGCTCCGCACCGAGGACGGCGCGAACATCACCGCCGACCACATCCGGGCCATCGGCAACTGGGACTCGAGCGCCCAGCCCAGCCAGGAGATCCAGTTCACGCCGGCCCGCGTGATCATGCAGGACTTCACCGGCGTGCCCTGCGTGGTGGACCTCGCCACCATGCGTGAGGCCGTCAAGGAGCTCGGCGGCGACCCGTCCCGCATCAACCCGCTGGCCCCGGCCGAGCTGGTCATCGACCACTCCGTGATCGCCGACAAGTTCGGTACGCCGGAGGCGTTCGCGCAGAACGTGGAGCTGGAGTACGGCCGGAACCGGGAGCGCTACCAGTTCCTGCGCTGGGGCCAGACCGCGTTCGATGAGTTCAAGGTCGTCCCGCCGGGCACCGGCATCGTTCACCAGGTGAACATCGAGCACCTGGCCCGTACCGTCATGGTCCGCAACGGCCAGGCGTACCCCGACACCCTCGTCGGCACCGACTCGCACACCACCATGGTCAACGGTCTGGGTGTGCTGGGCTGGGGCGTCGGCGGCATCGAGGCCGAGGCCGCGATGCTCGGCCAGCCGGTGTCGATGCTCATCCCGCGCGTCGTCGGCTTCAAGCTGACCGGCGAGCTGCCGGCCGGCACCACCGCCACCGACCTGGTGCTGACGATCACCGAGATGCTGCGCAAGCACGGCGTCGTCGGCAAGTTCGTCGAGTTCTACGGTGAGGGCGTCGCCGCCACCTCGCTCGCCAACCGCGCCACCATCGGCAACATGTCGCCGGAGTTCGGCTCCACCGCCGCGATCTTCCCGATCGATGACGAGACCCTGAAGTACCTGCGGCTCACCGGCCGCGACGCTCAGCAGGTCGCGCTCGTCGAGGCCTACGCCAAGGCGCAGGGCCTGTGGCTGGACCCGGCCGCCGAGCCGGACTTCTCGGAGAAGCTGCAGCTCGACCTCTCCACGGTGGTCCCCTCCATCGCCGGCCCGAAGCGCCCGCAGGACCGCATCGTCCTCGCGAATGCCTCGCAGCAGTTCGCCCGGGACGTACGCAACTACGTCGAGGACGACGACGAGGCCGGCAAGGAGTCCTTCCCGGCCTCCGACTCCCCGGCCTCGACGAACGGCGTTCCGAGCCGTCCGACCCTGGTCACCCTCGCGGACGGTACGTCCTTCGAGATCGACCACGGCGCGGTCACCGTCGCCGCGATCACCTCCTGCACCAACACCTCGAACCCCTACGTCATGGTCGCCGCCGCGCTCGTGGCCAAGAAAGCGGTCGAGAAGGGCCTGACCCGCAAGCCGTGGGTCAAGACCACCCTCGCCCCGGGCTCGAAGGTCGTCACGGACTACTTCGACAAGGCCGGCCTCACCCCGTACCTCGACAAGATGGGCTTCAACCTCGTCGGGTAC
This sequence comes from Streptomyces sp. H39-C1, assembly GCF_027158125.1. NCBI lineage: Bacteria > Bacillati > Actinomycetota > Actinomycetes > Kitasatosporales > Streptomycetaceae > Streptomyces > Streptomyces sp. H39-C1. Next base: position 42,115 of record NZ_JAPVLS010000071.1, on the reverse strand, counting down.
GGCTGCACCACCTGCATCGGGAACTCCGGTCCGCTGGACGAGGAGATCTCGAAGGCGATCAACGAGCACGACCTGGCCGTCACCTCGGTGCTCTCGGGCAACCGCAACTTCGAGGGCCGGATCAACCCCGACGTCAAGATGAACTACCTGGCGTCGCCGCCGCTGGTCGTCGCGTACGCCATCGCGGGCTCCATGAAGGTGGACATCACCAAGGACGCCATCGGCACCGACACCGAGGGCAAGCCGGTCTTCCTGCAGGACATCTGGCCGACCGAGGCCGAGGTCAACGACGTCGTGGCGAACGCCATCGGCGAGGACATGTTCAACAAGTCCTACCGGGACGTCTTCGCGGGTGACGCGCAGTGGCAGGCGCTGCCGATCCCGACCGGCAACACGTTCGAGTGGGACAGCGAGTCCACCTACGTCCGCAAGCCCCCGTACTTCGACGGCATGACGATGGAGACCACCCCGGTCACCGATGTCACCGGCGCCCGGGTGCTGGCCCGGCTGGGCGACTCGGTCACCACCGACCACATCTCCCCGGCCGGTGCGATCAAGGCCGACACCCCGGCCGGCAAGTACCTGACCGAGCACAAGGTCGAGCGCCGTGACTTCAACAGCTACGGCTCGCGCCGCGGCAACCACGAAGTCATGATCCGCGGCACCTTCGCCAACATCCGGCTGCGCAACCAGATCGCCCCGGGGACCGAGGGCGGCTTCACCCGCGACTTCACCGTCGAGGGCGGCCCGGTGTCGTTCATCTACGACGCCTCGCAGAACTACCAGGCCGCCGGCATCCCGCTGGTCATCCTGGCGGGCAAGGAGTACGGCTCGGGCTCGTCCCGCGACTGGGCCGCCAAGGGCACCGCGCTGCTCGGCGTCAAGGCCGTCATCGCCGAGTCCTACGAGCGCATCCACCGCTCGAACCTGATCGGCATGGGCGTCCTGCCGCTGCAGTACCCGGAGGGCGTCACGGCGGCCTCCCTGGGCCTCACCGGCGAGGAGACCTTCTCCTTCACCGGCGTGACCGCGCTGAACGACGGCGGGATCCCGGAGACGGTGAAGGTGACGGCCGGCGATGTCGAGTTCGACGCCAAGCTGCGCATCGACACCCCCGGCGAGGCGGACTACTACCGCAACGGCGGCATCCTGCAGTACGTGCTGCGCTCGCTGATCACCAAGTAAGCACGGCCCGACACGGGCCAGGGCGGCCGGCCACGGCCGTCCGGACGGACCGCATCCCTCACCCGGGGGTGCGGTCCGTCCGCATTTGTCCTTCAAGAACTGAACACATGAGGGTGATCAATGGTAGATAAGTGAAGGCAAATGCCTACTGTTCGAGGTGGTTCCAGAAACGGAGTCTGCTCCTCCGCGTTTCGGCCAGGTCTCAACTCGGGAAAGCTTCACGGCCAAACGGGCTGTCGATCTTGCCCTCTCAACGAGAAGTGGACTATACCTGTCGCGTCCAGGGAAGCCCGCGAGCGCGGGACGGGGCGGGGGGATCGACGGGCCGAAAACGCCCGCTCGTGGCAGGACCACCCCTCCTCGGTGGATGGCAGCATCACTGAAGCTTCATCTGTTCGCGGGCGCCGGCGGATTCCGCTGCACCGCATGAGTCCTGTAGAGGGCGAGGACTTGAGCATGGGATCCGAACTGAACCGCCGGGATCTGGTCAAGCGCGCGATGGCCGTTGGCCTGGTCGCCGTACCGTCGGCATCTTTCCTCACCGCGTGTGCCTCCGACAGCGGTGACAAGACCGACAAGCCCAAGGAAACGGGCACGGTGTCCGCCAAGAACCCGCTCGGTGTCAAGGAGGGCGCGCCTCTCGAGGCGTTCATCTTCAAGGGCGGCTTCGGCGACGACTACGTCAAGAACGCCGAGACGGCTTACAACACCACGTACAAGACGACGGTCAAGCACACGGGTACCCAGGCCCTGGGCCCGAAGCTGCAGCCGCGCTTCGCCGGCGGCAGCCCGCCGGACGTCATGGACAACTCGGGTGCCGACAACCTGGACACGGCGGCGCTCGCCAAGCAGGGCAAGCTCGTCGACCTCACCCCGCTGCTCGACGCCGCGTCCTTCGACGACCCGGCCAAGAAGGTCCGCGACACCCTGATCGCCGGCACCATCGAGCAGGGCCAGTACGGCGGCAAGGAGGTGTACGCGCTCAACTACGCGTTCACCGTCTATGGCACCTGGTACTCCAACAAGCTCTTCCAGGCGAAGGGCTGGACGTACCCGCAGACCTTCACGGAGCAGCTGGCGCTCTGCGAGAAGATCAAGGCCGCGGGCATCGCGCCGTACACGTACCCGGGTAAGTACCCGTACTACGTGCACTTCGACATCTTCGCCCAGATCGCCAAGGCCGGCGGCGTCGAGGGCATCAACGCCATCGACAACCTGGAGCCGAAGGCGTTCCAGACCGACGCGGTCAAGGGTGTCATCGCGTACTACGAGGAGCTGGCCGCCAAGGGCTACATCCTTCAGGGTTCCGAGGGCAAGACCCACATCCAGGCGCAGACCGACTGGACGAAGGGCAAGGCCGCCTTCATCCCGAACGGTTCCTGGGTGGAGAACGAGGCAGCGCCCACCATGCCGAAGGACTTCGACCTGGCGGTCGGCGCGATCCAGGGCGGCGCCAGCGACAAGCTCCCGTTCGGTGCCATCCGCGCCGCGGCCGGCGAGCCCTTCATCGTCGCCAAGGACGGCAAGAACCCGGCCGGCGGCATGGAACTGCTCCGCATCATGCTGAGCAAGGCCCAGGCCAAGGCGTTCACCGAGTCCCTGAAGTCCCTGACCGCCGTCGCGGGCGCCGAGGAGGGCCTGACCCTCACCCCGGGTCTCGCCTCCGCGAGCAAGGGCCTCAAGGCCGCCGCCGCCAACGTGGTGAACCCGCGTCTCGGCGACTGGTACAAGAAGCTGAACGAAGAGACCATCGGAAACCTCACGCTCGACCTGCTCTCCGGCAAGATCAAGGCCGCGGAGTGGATCACCAAGGCGCAGGCGGCCTCGGACGCGACCGCGAAGGACTCCTCCGTCCCGAAGTTCAAGCACGCCTGACGCTGCTTCACTTGTACTGACTGAGACGAGAGCGACCGGCGACATGCGACATGGCAAGTACCGGTTCATCATCGGCTTTCTGGCAATCCCCTTGGCGTTGTACGGGGTCCTCGTGATCTCGCCCTTCGTCCAGGACTTCCAGATCTCGATGACGGACTGGAGCGGAATCTCATCCGACAAGAAATTCATCGGGCTCGACAACTACCAGAAGCTCATTCACAACGACCTCTTCTGGAAGTCGTTGTCGCACAACATCATCATGCTGCTGGTGGTGCCGCTGGTGACTCTGTCGCTCGGTCTGTTCTTCGCCTTCATGCTCAACGTCGGAGGCCGCCGCAGAGGAAGTGCTGCGGGGGTCTCCGGCGTGCGGGGATCGTCCATCTACAAGGTGGTCTTCTTCTTCCCGCAGGTGCTGTCCGTCACGATCATCGCTGTGCTCTGGCAGCAGATCTACAACCCGGACAACAAGGAAGGCCTGCTCAACGCCCTGCTGGGGAACCTGGGCCTGGCCTCCCTCCAGCACGCGTGGCTGGGCGACAAGTCCACCGCACTGGCCTGCATCATGGTCGTCATGATCTGGGCGAACGTCGGCTTCTACGTCGTGCTGTTCTCCGCCGGGATGGCCTCCATCCCGACCGAGATCTACGAGGCGGCGCGGCTGGACGGCGCCGAGCGCGGCACGACGTTCTTCCGGATCACCCTGCCGCTGCTGCGGGACACGGTTGCCACCGGCTGGGTGTACATGGGCATCATGGCCATGGACGGATTCGCGTTCGTGCAGCTGATGTCGGTGAACAACGGCGGGCCCGACGAATCGACCGACGTGCTGCCCCTGCTGCTGTACAAGACGGCTTTCCGGGACAACAGCCAGTTCGGTTACGCGGCCTCGATGGGTGTCGCGATGCTGATCGTGACGCTGATCTTCGCCGTTCTCAGCATGCGGCTGTCGCGCCGCGACCGTATCGAGTTCTAGGGGTGGCGCGATGACGACGAACGCAGTTTCTGTGGAGAATCAGAAGTCGGCGGCCCCGACCGCCAAAAAGACCACCAAACGCAACTGGCGGCGCAGTGAGGGAGGCGTGCTCAACGTCTTCTCCCACGGCTTCCTCCTGGTGTGGGCGCTCATGGTCGGGGTGCCGATGCTCTGGGTGCTCTGGAGTTCGCTCAAGACCTCGGGCGACATCGTGGGCAGCCCCTGGTCGCTCCCGACGCACCTGCACTTCGACAACTGGACCCGGGCCTGGAACAAGGCCAACATCGGCCAGTACTTCATCAACACGGCGATCGTGGTCGGCTTCTCGACCACCGGCACGATGATCCTGGGCTCGATGGCCGCCTACGTCCTGGCGCGCTTCGAGTTCTTCGGGAACCGGTTCATCTACTACCTCTTCGTCGGGGGCATGGCCTTCCCCGTCGTGATGGTGCTGGTCCCGCTCTTCTTCGTCACGAAGAACCTGGGCCTGTTGAACACGTTCCCCGGACTGATCCTGGTCTACATCGCGTACTCGCTGCCCTTCACCGTGTTCTTCATGACGTCGTTCTTCCGGACGCTGCCGACCTCGATCGCGGAGGCGGCACTGGTCGACGGGTCCTCGCACACGAGGACCTTCTTCCAGATCATGCTGCCGATGTCGAAGCCGGGCCTCATCAGCATCGGTGTCTTCAACATCCTGGGCCAGTGGAATCAGTACCTGCTGCCGATCGTCCTCAACCAGGGCGACTCCAAGAACTACCTGCTGACGCAGGGGCTGGCGGACCTGGCGACGCAGCAGGGGTACGCGGGCGACTGGGCGGCGCTCTTCGCCGGCCTCGCCATCGCGATGCTTCCGGTGCTCGCCGTCTACATCGTCTTCCAGAAGCAGATCCAGGCCGGCCTCACCGCCGGTGCGATCAAGTAGTCGGGCACGGGTAGCCGCGGTACGGACGGGGGCGGCGTGAGCGGTCTGCCGCGCGTCACCCTCAACACCGGCACCGCGATGCCACAGCTCGGTCTGGGCGTCGGTCATCTGACCGACGCCCAGACCGCTGTCGCGGTGTCGACGGCACTGGAGTGCGGCTACCGCGGTATCGACACCGCCGCGGTGTACGCCAACGAGCGCGGCACCGGCCGGGCGCTCGCCGCCTCGGGGCTGCCCCGCGCGGACCTCTTCGTCACCACCAAGCTGTGGAACGCCGACCAGGGCCACGACCGGACGCTGCGCGCCTTCGACGCCTCACTGACCGCGCTCGGCCTGGAGTACGTCGACCTCTACCTGATCCACTGGCCCCAGCCGGACCGCGAGCTGTACCCGGAGAGCTGGCGGGCGCTGGAACGGATCCACGCCGAAGGGCGCGCCCGCGCCATCGGTGTCTCCAACTTCTGTATCCCGCACCTCGAACGGCTGGTGGCCGGATCCGGCATCGTCCCGGCCGTCAACCAGATCGAACTGCACCCCTGGTACCAGCGGCCCGCCCTGCGGGCCCACCACCGCGCGCGGGGCATCGCCACCGAGGCGTACAGCCCCCTGGGCCAGGGCGACGTGCTCACGCTGCCGGTGCTCACCGCCATCGCGGGGCGGTACGGGGTGACCGCCGCCCAGGTCGTCCTGCGGTGGAATCTGCAGCTCGGCCACATCGCGATCCCCCGCTCGGCCGACCCGGCCAGGATCCGGCGGAACGCGGACCTGCTCGGCTTCGCCCTGGACGACGCGGACCTGGCGGCTATCGCCGGCCTGGACGCGGGGCGCCGCCTGGGTCCCGATCTGAACGGCGTCGGGTAACGGTTCTAGACCGTTGCGTGGTGTGCCCGGTCCCTGATCTGCTCCAGCAGCGCCGCCTGGCCCACCAGCGACTCCCCGTACGCGTCGAAGGGCGCGCCCGTCAGCACCCGGTGGGCGAACGCCCGGGCTCCGTTGGCGTACTGGTCGTCGGCCGGCAGGACCAGATCCTCCACCGAGTCCTGCCGCTCCCAGCGCACCGAGGGCAGCAGATCGGCGGGCGGGGTGAAGGCCCGGTCCACGCTGATCCGGCCCTCGGAGCCCCACAGGGCATAGGTGGTGCGGTAGGAGGAGTCGAAGCCGAAGGAGAGCTCCGCCGAGACGCCCGAGGGCGTGTGGAACAGGGCGCTGCCGCCCACGTCCACGCCCGTGCGCCCGTCGATCCGCAGGTGGGAGCCGGCCAGGGTGAGATCCGGGCCGAGGAAGTACGTCGCCGCGCGGACGGTGTAGGCGCCCACGTCCAGCAGGGCGCCGCCGCCGAGCTCAGGGCTGTTGCGGATGTCGCCGGCGGGGCGCGGCGGGACGCCGAAGGCGGCGCTGAAGACGCGCGGCGCACCGATCGCGCCGGCGTCGATCCGCTCGCGCACGGCCGGGTGCTGGGAGTGGTGGAGGAAGAGGAAGTTCTCCATCAGCCACAGACCGTGGTCCCGCGCCGCGGCCACCAGTTCCCCGGCCTCCTCGGCCCCCGTCGTCAGGGACTTCTCGGCCAGTACGTGCTTGCCGGCGTCCAGCGCCCGCACAGCCCACCGGTGGTGCAGGCCGGTCGGCAGGACCACGTACACGGCGTCGACGTCCTCCCGCTCCAGCAGCGCCTCGTACCCGGTGACGGGCTCGCCGCCGAACCGGTCCGCGAAGCGTGCCGCGTTCGCGGGGTCACGGCTGGCCAGTGCCGTGATCCGGAGCTCCGGGACGGTGGCGATCGCGGGCAGCATCTTGCGCCAGGCGAAGTCGGCGCAGCCCAGCACCCCGAGCCGCAGGACGCCGGAGGCCGGTTCGGGCTCGCTCATCGGGGTTCCCCTTCACACATTTACCGGTGCGCGTCGCCGGTCACAGGCTCCGCGCGCAGGCGAGCAGGGTGCGCGCCTCCACGTTCAGATAATGGCCGTGACCCACCAGTTCCATCAGCTGGGACACGGTCGTCCAGCAGAAGTCCTCCGGCACCCGGACCGGCACCTCGTCCCCGACCTCGATCAGCCGGTAGCGGGTCCTGGCGTGGTAAAAACGGCCGCCCTCCTCGGACAGCACCGTGTCGAAGCGCACCTGGTCCTTCGAGGCCCCGTTCACCACGTCGAGGAACGGCGGCGCTCCGCCCGGGCCGCCGGCCGTCGCGTCGGGGAGCTGCACGGTGGGCGCGATCTCGACCCGGTCCAGCAGCCCCGGCTCGTGCCCGGCGCGCGCGAGCAGATGCGGTACGCCGTCGATCCGGCGGACGAGGAACGCGGCGAGTCCCAGGCCGCGGGGGGCGAGCAGCGGCTGCGTCCAGCCGGGCACCTCCCGGTTCCCCGCCTGCACCCGTACCGCGATGACGTCGAAACGGTCCCCGTCCTCGTCCGCTATCCGCCGCGCGGACCGGGTCCAGCCCAGCACACCGGCCAGCGGCACCAGCCGCGCGGACCAGTCGCAGCGGGTCTTGGCCTCGGTGAACCAGCTGAGGACGTGGCTCATGGAGTGGTGCGCGGCCCCGGGAGAACCGGGGCCCGGTGGGAAGGGCAGTGAGGCGATCACCGAGCGGCTGTCCATGTTGACGAGGTCGTCGATCCGCAGCATCCGCCGCAGGTCGTCCCAGGCGATCCACTGGTGGTCCTCGTGCAGCGGAACGTCCTCGGTCACCCGCACCACCATGTTGCGGTTGCGCTTCTGCCAGAACCAGGTGCCCTGCTCGGACTGCAGGGTGTCCACCAGGACCTGCCCGCGGCCGGGGCCGCGGAAGTGGTCGAGGTAGCGGGTCGGCTGGCCGCCGTGCACCCGGGTGTAGTTGCTGCGGGTGGCCTGCACGGTGGGGGAGAGCTGCAGGGTGTTGATGTTGCCGGGTTCCATCTTCGCCTGCATCAGACAGTGCGGGACCCCGTCGAAGTCCTTCACGAGGATGCCGAGGACGCCGAACTCCGGCTGGTGGATCACCGGCTGGGTCCAGGTCCCGCGGCCGTCCCCGTCGGTCACCCGCAGCCCTTCCACCGAGAAGAACTTCCCGCTCCCGTGGACCAGGTTCCCGGTCGGCTCGTCGAAGGACCAGCCCTCCATCTCGTCGAACGGGATCCGGGTGACGTCGAACCAGCCCGCCCTGGCGCGCTTGGCCCACCACTCCTGGAACGGTTCGGGAACCCCCTCCCAGCTCATCGCCCGGGCACCGGGACGAAGTACGGGCTGAACGTCTCGTGCAGGTGGATGCGGCTGCCGTCGGAGCAGTTGATGATGTACTCCTTGAACGCGCAGGGCGTACCGGCCCCGCCCGGCGGCCAGCTCGCCAGCCCGTTGTCGAGGATGACGCGGTGCTGCATGGAGTTGCGGGCGCGCAGTTCACGGCCCAGCGGCGTGGAGTCCTGGGTGTCCGCGAGCCACGGCACGGCCGCCCCGTCGAAGACGACACGGTTGCTGCTGACGACCTCCCCGGCGGGGGTGAGCAGCGCGGAACTGCGGAGCACCGGCTTCGCGTGCGGCGACAGCCCCAGCTCGTCGCGGATCCGGCGGTCCAGGGAGCCGGCGTCCACCGGAAGCTGGGAGTCGACGCGGACGGTGAGCCGGCAGGCGATCAGGGACTCCAGCAGGATCGTGGTCGATCCCTCGCTCTCCAGCAGCATGCGGGTCTGCGGGGGCAGTTCCATGAACGTGCCGCGTGAGGTGCGGTGGATACCGGGAGCGGAGTTCTCCATGGCTAGCTCGGTTCCGGGCCCTTGAGCGGCTTGCCCATCGCCGACCGGGGGATCTCGTCCAGGAAGCTGACCCGCCGCGGCATCTGGTGCGGGGCCAGCCGGGACTGGCACCACGCGAGCAGCTCCGCGACGGTGAGGCCGGAGCTGGTGACGATGCGGGCGGCCGGCACCTGGCCGCGTACGTCGTCGGGGGCCGCGACGACCTGGACGTCGGTCACCGCCGGGTGCCGGGCCAGTACCCGTTCGATCTCCGCCGGGCTGACCTTCTTGCCCGCGACGTTGATGATGTTCTTCAGCCGGCCGTTGATCCGGATGCCGCCGTCCTCGATGCGGGCCAGATCGCCGGTGCGGTACCAGTCGCCGTCGAAGTCGAGCGGGAGCAGCCCGTCGGTGCCGGTGTAGCCGGCCGCCAACGCGTCGGTCCGCAGCTGCAGTTCACCGCCGCCGGACACGCCGTCGACCGGGACCAGCCGGGGGACGACGCCGGGGAACGGTGTGCCGACCTCGCCCGGCAACTGCTCCCCGGTGCTGAGCGCCGCGGAGAGCGCCCCGGTCTCCGAGGACCCGTACGCGTTGTAGAGGGCGAAGTCGTACCGCCCGGTGATGGCGCCGGCCGCCGCCGGGGGCAGCGGGGCGCCCGAGGAGACCGCCATCCGCAGCTCCCCGAAGTCCAGCGGTGCGGCGGTACCCGCCAGCAGCTGGAACTGGAACGGCAGCCCGACCAGCGTCCGCGCCCCGTGCTCGCGCACCGCGCGGGCCAGTTGGGACGGTATGGACCGCGAGGGGACGTGCCGGATCGGGGTGCCGTGCAGCAGGGGCGCGGCGATGCCGTAGGCGAAGCCGTAGCAGTGGAAGGCAAGGGTGCTGACGACGCCCGGCAGGCCCTGCTCGTATCCCATGAACGCCGCGATCCGGTGCGCGTCCGTGAGGACGGTGGCGGCCGGCCGGACGACGCCGGTGGGCGTTCCGGTGGATCCCGAGGTGAGGAAGATCTGGGAGCGGGCCGGGATGCCGGCCAGGCTGTGGGTGGCGGCCCGGGTGTGCGTCCACAGCTCGACGCCGCCGTCGGTGGTCCGTACGGCGGGCGGTTCCGACGGCTCCGGGAGCGTCGCGCTGTCCCGGACGACGAGCCCGCCGAAGTCGGTGGGCGCGCCGGGATCGCTGTGCAGGACGGTCAGTTGGGCCAGGTCCGCGGCGAGGGTGACGACCGCGCGGACAGCCGCGTCGGCGACGTCCACCACAACCGGCAGTCCCGTGGTGGGGTGCCGCCCGAGGTGCCCGGCGAAGATTTCCGCCGAGGTGATCAACTCACGGTAGGTCCATGCCCGCTTGCCGGAGATGAGGGCGACGTCGTCGCTCCGTCCCGCCCCGTCCCGAACTGCCGCGAAGAATCCGGCGTCCGCCACTGCTCCTCCTGGATATCCGGTCAAGAGCCGGTCAGCGGTGGGTGAGGACGAAGTCGGCCATCCTGCCGACCGACTGGAAGTTCTCCACGTCCAGGTCCTCGTCCGGGATGGTGATGTCGAACTCCGACTCCAGCCACACCAGCGTCTCCAGGATTCCCAGGGAGTCGAATCCGGCGAACTGCCGCAGATCGTCCGTCTCCTGGAGCGCGGCACCGCGCGCTTCCGGCAGGGTTTCCGCGAGGCGGCCGACGAGCGCCGCCACGACTGTCTCCCGAGAAATCATCGTCCCTCTCCCACGCCATGGCAGGATCGCCCCGTACTCAGCCGATGAGTTGTCTAGACCGGTTGAGGGCGCGAGCCTAACAGTGGGCCCAGTGGGGGCGAAAGGGCTTTCCTTGAAGAGCGCTTGGGCTTCCGGGGAGGAGCGCTTGGACTTTTGACGCGGTCCCCGAACGGTCTCCCGGACAGCTCCCGAGCGCCGGGGATCACTTCGTGACATCGGCAAAACCGCCGCGTACTGTGTGGCCCGGCTGCGGCCGGGGCCGGGGGAGCGGCCGTGGTGAACGCTTCGACGGGGGAGGGCTGGTGGAGGTTTCGAGGGCGGCGGACCGGAGCGGGCACGAGGCCGGCGGCGGTGCCGCCGAGCGTGCCGGAGTACGGCCGGAGGAACGGCTGGGCGTGCTGACCGACGCGGTCGGCGCGTTCGACCGGCGGACCGCGCGGCTGGCGCGACTGGTCGCCGCGACCGGATCCAGACCGGCCGGCAGTCTTGGCCGCCTCGACGAGATCGGCTGGCAGGTCGCGGGCATCCTGCGGACGCACCGCGTCCGGCCGCTGCCGGTCGTGGTCTCGGTACTGGCGGGCGACCACGGGGTGGCCGAGCACGGAGTCTCCGCGCACCGGCCGGAGGCCACCGCCCGGCTCTTCGCGGAGATCGTCGCGGGACAGGCACCCGTCTGCGCGCTCGCCGCCCGGGTGGGCGGCCGGGTGGAGGCCGCGGACCTGGGGCTGCGCACCGACACCGGGGACCACCGCTACAAGATCGGATACGGCACGGCGGACATCACCCGCGCCGACGCGATGACCTTCGGACAGGCGCTGGACGCGATCGAGGCCGGCGCCCGGTTCGCCCACGAGGTCTTCCCCGCCGGGAGCATGGCCGCCTGCGGTGAGATCGGCGTCGGCAACACGACGTCGGCCGCCGCGCTGGCCGCCCGGCTGCTCGGGGCCGACCCGCGGGACCTCGCGGGCAGGGGCTCCGGCGTCGGCGAGGAGACCGTCCGGCTCAAGACGCGGCTGGTGGAACAGGCGCTGGAGCGCACGTCCGGGCCCGACGTCGATCCGGTCCACGGCGGGGATCCGGTCCGGCAGCTCGCCGCGCTCGGCGGTTACGAGCTGTGCGGCAACGTCGGCGTGATCCTGGCCGCCGCCGCCCGCGGCTGCCTGGTGGTGCTCGACGGCTGTATGACGGCGGTGTCCGCGCTCATCGCCTGCCGGCTGTGCCCGCAGGTCCGCGAGTACCTGGTGGCCTCCCATGTCTCCACCGAACCCGCCCACCGGATGCTGCTGGACGAGATGGGGCTGAAGCCGGTGCTCGACCTGGAGATGCGGCTCGGCATGGGATCGGGCGCCGCGCTCGCGGCCGGCCCGGTCAACGCGCTGCTCGCGGTGACCGAACTGGCCGCCGCATCCGGCCCTCCACCTGCGGCTTCTCCTCCATCGAACGAGCAGTCCCGCAACGCGACGGCGCAGTCCCCCGACCCTTCAGGAAGCGAACGCATATGACGGTGCGGGGCGTCATCCTCGATCTCGACGGAACGCTGGTGGAGTCCCGGGGCGTGCATGTGCGCTGTCTGCGCGCGGCGTGCCAGGACCTCGGGCTGCCGCGGCCGAGCGCGGCCCTCATCGCGACCCGGTCGGCCGCGACCGATCGGGCGACGCTCGTCCGGCTGGTCGGTGAGCCGCTCGCCGAGCGGGCGATGGCGGCCTACAACGCGCACTTCCCGCTCGCGCTCGCGGAGGCACCCGCCCCGCCCCGGCCGGGCGCCGCCGAGGCGATCGAGGAGCTGGCCGCGCTGGGCCTCGCCCTCGGGGTGTGCACCGGCCGCTCCCGGGCCGCCGCGGCCCTGCTGCTCACCGCCGCGGGCCTCGACATCCCGCTGCTGGTCGCCCGCGAGGACGTCGACGAGCCCAAGCCGGCACCGGAGGGTCTGCACCGGGCCCGGGGACTGCTGGGACTCTCCGCGGCCGAGGTGGTCTTCGCCGGGGACACCGCGCACGACGTCCGGCAGGGGGAGGCGGCGGGCATCACCACCTATCTGGTGGGGGGCGCCCCGGGCGCCGCACTGGCGTCGCTCGCCGGACTGCCCGCCCTGCTGACCGCCTCTCTCCTGCCGGCCGCCGGGAGCGAGGGGTGACCGACACGTGGACGGCCCAGCTGGACCTCGCGGGACTGCGCTCCGCCCAGGCACCCCTGACGTGGGGACAACGGGTGATCTACGAGGCGGTGCGGAGCAGGACCGAGGCGCACGCCTACGACTACAACATCAAGTACTTCGTGGAGCTGGACGGCACCTTCACCACCGAGGACGTGCTGGCCGCCCTGCGGCAGGTGGTGGCCGCGTACGAGAGCCTGCGCACCGTCTACCTCCCGGGAACGGACGCTGAGCCGCCCCGGCAGTCGGTCCAGGGGGAGGGACGGCTGCCCGTCCGGATCGAACCCATGGCGGCCGGCGCCGATCCCGAGGCCGAGACCGTCCGGCTGCACACCCGGATGGCGGAGTCCGGCTTCGACCTCTCACACGAATGGGGGATCCGGGTCACGCTGCTGCTGGCGCCCGGGGGAGCGCCGTTCCGCGTCCTTCTCTATCTCTCCCATGTGGCGCTGGACGGCTGGGCGCTGCGGATCCTGGAACAGGATCTGCGGGACCGGCTGGCGGGCCGGCCCGCCGCCGATGCGGCCGGGCCGCGGCGCACCCAGCCGCTGGATCTGGCGGAGCAGGAGCAGTCCGAGCGGGGCCGGGCGATGAACCGCCGGTCGGGCGCGTATGTGCGCAAGGTCCTCGACGGCGCCCCGCAGTCGATGTTCGCGGGGGCGTCGGGCGATCCCGGGGCCGCGCACGGCGAGCTGCGCTCCGCCCCGATGGACGCCGCCGCCCGGACGATCGCCCTGCGCTGCCAGGTGAGCACGGCGACCGTGCACCTCGCGGCGTTCGCGGCGCTCCTCGCGCGCCGCAACGGCACCACCCGCTGCGCGCTGAAGACGATCTTCGCCAACCGGGTCGGCGCGGACCGGCAGGGCATGGTCGCCCCGCTCGCCTCCGATGTCGTGCTCTGCCCCGATGTCTCCGGGCCCGCGTTCGACGACGTCGTCCGCGCCACCCACAAGGACACGCTGCGCGGGTACGCCAGGGCCCAGTACGACCCGGCGGATCTCGACGGGCTGATCGCGGCGGCGGGCCAGGCCCGGGGGCAGCGGCTGGACCTGTCCGTCCTGCACAACGACACCACTCTGCTGTTCGGCGAGCCGGAACAGCGGACCCGGACACCGGAGGACACGGCGGAGGAGGGCGCGGACGACCGGTCCTTCTCCTGGGCGGCGCCGTTCGCCCTGCCCGCCCTGAAGCTCTACTACAACGTGAGCTCCGAGCCGGAGGGCCCGATCACCGTGCACCGACTGGTCGCGGACACCGCGTACCTGCCCCGGGACGACGTCCGCGGGCTGCTCCTGGACATGGAGACGCTGCTGACCGAGTCCGCCCGCCGCCCCGGGGTCCCGATGGCGGCGCCGGACGGCTTCCTCGTCCGGCCCCTTGCCAGGGGTGACGACTGGCTGCTGACCGACGCCTCCTGGGCCGATCTCGGTGCCATGCGCCGGGCCCTGCTCGGCCTGGAAGCCGTGGCCGACGCCGAACTGCTCGTCGACCGGGACGCCGCCGGGGCGCCCCGGGTGACGGTGCGGGTGGTCCCGCACGCAAGGGGCGACGGCGGCCGGCCCGTCACCGTCGCGGAGGTGCGGCGCGCGTACGAAGCGGCGCTCTCCGTCCTGCCCGATGTCGTTCTCCCGCACTACTACCTTGTCGAAAGGCCCCAGTTCCGTGTCGCGTCCCACTGACCGACCGACGGTCGGCGTCATCGTCCCCGCCATGAACTCCTCGGACTTCATCGACCAGGCCCTGGGGTCGGTGGCCATGCAGACCCGGCCCGTCGACCAGATCGTCGTCGTGGACGACTGCTCCGACGACGACACCGTGCGGCGCGTGGAGCGCTGGAGCGAGGTGCTGCCGCTGACACTGGTCCGCAACACCCGCCGCCTCGGTGTCTGGGGCGCCCGGGGGACCGGGATCGAGCGGCTCGGCACCGACCTGGTGTGCCAGCTCGACGGCGACGACGCCTTCCTTCCGCACCATGTCGAGGCGATGTGCGACGCCTACGAGGCCAGCCCGGGGCTGATCAGCCCCCGCCCGCTGACCTGGACCGGCACCGGGCCGTTCGTCCCCGGCACGTACACCAAGGGCCGGCTGCCGCTCCCCGGCGATCAGCTCGTCCAGCTGCTCGCGCAGAACTACGTCGTGGTCGGCGCGCTGTACAGCCGGGCGCTGTACGACAAGGTCGGCGGCTTCCGGAAGATCGCCTACGGCGAGGAGTGGGACCTGTGGCTGCGGCTGGTCGCCGCGGGCGCGGTCGTCAGCAAGCCGGCGGACCCTTCGTACGTCTACCGCGTCCGTGCCTCCAGCTACGCGGGCGGTTTCGCGCGGAACACGGCGGAGACCGAGGTGCTCGGCCGCTTCCTGGCCGAGACCCGGGACCCGCGGCTGCGCCGGGCGGTCAAGATCGCCCTGCTCCAGCGGACCGGCACGGACGGGCTGCCGGAGGCGCACGATCCGCTCGCGGCGCCCGGGGTGGACGCGGCGGTGCTCGCCCGGGCGGGCATCGGGCGCGATCACCTTGTGTACGTGCGGCGGGATCCGGATCTCGGCTGGGTACTCGCCGGCCGGGACGAATCGACGGGCGGTCCTGCGACGGCGGTGATCGCGGACGACGGCCGGCTCGTGCTGCGGATGACCGGTGGGGAGAACGACTACGAGGTCACCTTCGTCGAGGACGAGCTGCTGCGCCGCGACACGTCTTCCCTCCGTGACGTCCTGAGGCGCTGAGAGGGTACGGGCGACCTATGACGCATCGGGCTTTCCGTCGCAGAATGGTCTCAGCCCTTGACGGGACATCACCCTGAAGGCTCAGCTTAGGGTTCACATGTTGTAGACGACGGGGTCTCACTGGTGCGGCCTCGTCCGTTCGGGCGGCGGTTTGTACCGCCTGCCGAGGCAGGAGTGGATGGTCGTGGAGACTCCGGGATCGCAGTCATCGCTGCACCGGGCCAACCTAGAGCGTGTGGTCCGCGCCGTACGGCTGGCAGGCTCGCTCACCCAGGCGGAGATCGCCCGGAGTACCGGGCTGTCCGCCGCCACGGTCTCCAATATCGTCCGGGAGCTGCGGGACAACGGAACGGTGCAGGTCACGCCTACCTCCTCCGGAGGAAGACGGGCCCGCAGCGTTGCGCTGTCCGGCGATGTCGGCATCGTCGTGGGCGTCGACTTCGGACACTCCCACCTGCGGGTGGCGGTGGGGAACCTGGCGCACCAGGTGCTGGCCGAGCAGTCCGAGCCGATCGACGTGGACGCCTCCGCGTCCCAGGGCTTCGACCGGGCCGAGCAGCTGGTCGCCCAGCTGATCGAGTCGACCGGCATAGGCGTGGACAAGGTGCTCGGGGTCGGCCTCGGTGTCCCCGGCCCCATAGACGTGGAGTCCGGAGCCATCGGATCGACCGCGATCCTGCCCGGCTGGAGCGGCATCAACCCACGTCAGGAGCTGTCCGACCGACTCGGCATGCCCGTGAAGGTGGACAACGACGCCAACCTGGGCGCGCTGGGCGAACTGGTCTGGGGCGGCGGCCGCGGGGTACGGGACCTGGCCTACATCAAGGTCGCCAGCGGCGTCGGCGCGGGCCTGGTGATAGACGGCCGCATCTACCGCGGCCCGGGCGGCACGGCGGGCGAGATAGGGCACATCACGCTGGACGAGTCGGGCCCGGTGTGCCGCTGCGGCAACCGCGGCTGCCTGGAGACCTTCACCGCCGCGCGCTACACCCTGGAGCTGCTGCGCAGCAGCCACGGCGCCGATCTCACGGTGCCGCGGATGGTCCAGTACGCCCGGGAGGGCGATCCGGGCTGCCGCCGGGTGATCGCGGACGTGGGGCGGCACATCGGCATGGGCGTGGCCAGTCTCTGCAACCTCCTCAACCCCAGCAGGGTCGTCCTCGGGGGCGATCTCGCGGAGGCCGGCGAGCTGGTGCTGGCGCCGATCCGCGAGTCGGTGGCGCGCTACGCCATTCCGAGCGCGGCCCGGCAGCTGTCGATCGTCCCCGGCGGGCTCGGCGCACGCGCGGAAGTACTCGGAGCGCTCGCTCTGGTACTGAGCGAAATGGGTGATTCGACCCTTCTTGATGGAAATGCTCCGGCGGCGGTTCCGGCCCTTTCAGCGCAACGACCTGCATAACCCTGGGTTCACACAGCTAACGAAACGCGCCGTTGCCATCTCGTTAAGTGTTTACTTATTGACGGCATGGCAACGGCGGAGTTGACTCACGTGAACCTCGGCCGCAGCGTTGCGGCCTCGTCAGGGAGGCAACCCAAAATGAACGCAATGATGCGTCGTGCCGTAATTGGCTCGCTTGCGGTAACGATGGCCCTGTCCGTGGCCGCGTGCGGCAAGGCCGGAGACAACAAGTCCGACAGCAGCAAGGACAAGTCGATCGGCCTGCTCCTTCCGGAGAACGCGACGACGCGCTACGAGAAGTTCGACCGCCCGCTGATCGAAGCGAAGATCAAGTCGCTCTGCTCCGACTGCAAGATCGAGTACGCGAACGCCGCCGGCGACCCGGCCAAGCAGGCGCAGCAGGTCAGCAGCATGATCACCAAGGGCGTCAAGGTCCTGATCCTCGACCCGCAGGACGCGGTCGGCATCAAGGCCTCGGTCCAGGCGGCCGTGGACAAGGGCATCAAGGTCGTGGCGTACGACCGCTTCGCCCAGGGCCCCGTCTCCGCCTACGTCTCCTACGACAACGAGAAGGTCGGCGAGCTGCAGGGTCAGGCCCTCCTCGACGCCATGGGCGCCAAGGCCACCCCGACTGCCAACGTTGTCATGATCAACGGTGACGACGCCGACCCGAACGCCGCGCAGTTCAAGGCCGGTGCCCACAAGGCGCTCGACGGCAAGGTCAAGATCGCGTACGAGCAGAGCGGTCTGTGGAAGGACACCGTCGCCAACCAGAAGGTCACGGCGGCCATCACCCAGCTCGGCGCCAAGAACATCGCCGGTGTCTACTCCGCCAACGACGGCATGGCCGGCGGTATCGCCACCGCCCTCAAGGGCGCGGGCATCAACGTCCCGCTGACCGGTCAGGACGCCGAGCTCGCCGGTGTCCAGCGGATCCTCGCGGACCAGCAGACCAGCACCGTCTACAAGGCCTTCAAGCCCGAGGCCGACGCGACCGCCGAGATCGCGGTCAAGCTGCTCAACGGTGAGGACATCAAGTCCGTCGCGGACATCACGGCGACCAGCGGTTCCGGCACCACCGTGCCCGCGAAGCTGCTCCCCGCGGTGTCGGTGACCAAGGCCAACATCAAGGACACGGTCGTCAAGGACCAGCTCTACACCGTGGCCCAGATCTGCACCGCTGACTACGCCGCCGCCTGCAAGGCCGCCGGCATTCAGTAAAACCCCGGGGCTCACAAGGCCCCCGGTCCCGTAAAAGCCTGTCCGGCGCCCCGCCCCACCATCATCCCCGCTTCGGGGTGGGGCGCCGGACGGAAACGCTTACGGGTCACGGGACTTACCCCCACGTATTCACTTTGTAATCCTGTGCTTCTTGCACGTCCTTCCGCGCCTCTCCCAGGGCGCGGCATCCCCGCCGGTCAGGCGGCGAAGGAGATGATTCACGTGTCCGCTACGCCCGTGCTGGCGTTGCGCGGAGTCTCCAAGCGATTCGGTGCGGTGCAAGCCCTCACCGATGTCGAGCTGGAGGTCCATACCGGTCAGGTCGTCGCGCTAGTCGGTGACAACGGTGCCGGCAAGTCCACTCTGGTCAAGACGATCGCCGGTGTGCACCCGATCGACGAAGGCGTCATCGAGTGGGAGGGCACGCCGGTCAGCATCGACCGGCCGCACGACGCCCAGGGCCTCGGCATCGCCACCGTCTACCAGGACCTCGCGCTGTGCGACAACCTCGATGTCGTCGGCAATCTCTACCTGGGCCGCGAACTGCGCCGCGGGCTCGCGCTCGACGAGGTGACGATGGAGCAGCGCGCCCGCGAGCTGCTCGACACCCTGTCGATCCGCATCCCGAGCGTCCGCATCCCGATCGCGAGTCTGTCCGGTGGTCAGCGACAGGTCGTCGCCATCGCCCGCGCCCTGATCGGTGAGCCGAAGGTCGTCATCCTCGACGAGCCCACCGCCGCCCTCGGCGTGGAGCAGACCGCCCAGGTCCTCGACCTGGTCGAGCGGCTGCGCGAGCGTGGCCTCGCCGTCATCCTCATCAGCCACAACATGGCCGATGTGCGCGCCGTGGCGGACACGGTGTCCGTCCTGCGGCTCGGCAAGAACAACGGTGCCTTCCCGGTGAAGGACACCAGTCCCGAAGAGATCATCGCGGCGATCACCGGAGCCACGGAGAACGCCGTGACCCGTCGTCAGGCGCGCAACACGGAGGCGGCAAAGTGAGCGACCTGTCCAAGACGGTGAAGGACACGCCCCCGGCCGAAGACCCCACCGCGGCGGCGATCCCCGTCGTCGACCCGCGACTGCTGGTCCGCGAAGAGGGACTCAAGGGCTATCTGACCGAGTTCAAGCGCAAGGTGCGCGGTGGTGAGCTCGGCTCGCTGCCCGTCGTCGTCGGTCTGATCATCATCTGGTCCGTGTTCCAGTCCCAGGACAGCCTGTTCCTGAGCGCCGGCAACATGCTCAACATCAGCTACTTCATGTCCGCCACCGGCATGATCGCCATCGGCCTGGTCTTCGTGCTGCTGCTCGGTGAGATCGACCTGTCGGTCGCCTCCGTCAGTGGTCTGTCGGCCGCCGTCTTCGCCATCCTGGCGACGACACACGGTGTGAATCCCTGGCTGGCCGTCTTCCTGACCCTCCTGACCGGTATCGCCATCGGCGCGCTGCACGGTTACTTCTTCGCCAAGATCGGTGTGCCGGCCTTCGTGGTCACCCTCGCCGGCAACCTCGGCTGGAACGGCCTGATGCTGTGGCTGCTGGGCGACACCGGCAGCCTCTCGATCCAGGACAAGGGCCCGCTGCACCTGCTCGGGCAGCGCTCCTTCTTCATGAACCAGGACATCGCCGGCGCGTACCTGCTGGCGGGTCTCGGCACCGTCGCCCTGCTCGCCGGCTCGCTCATCGAGCAGCGCCGCCGCCGCCAGGCCGGGGTCCCGTACCGGCCGACCGGCGAGATCGCCGTACGTGTCGGTGCGCTGGCCGTGGTCTCCTTCGTCGCCGCGTACGTGCTGAACCAGGCGGCGGGTGTGCCCAACGCCCTGGTGATCTTCCTCGTGGCGCTCGTGCTCACCGACTTCGTCCTGCGGCGCACCTCGTACGGCCGCAAGATCTTCGCCGTCGGTGGCAGCATCGAGGCCGCCCGCCGTGCCGGTATCAACGTGGCCCTGATCCGTATCTCGGTGTTCGCCATCTCCGGCGGCTTCGCGGCGGCCGGCGGTCTGTTCCTCGCCGCGCAGACCTACACCGCGACGCTCGCCGCCGGTAGTGGCAACCTCCTGATGCTGGCCATCGCGGCCGCGGTCATCGGTGGCACCAGCCTCTTCGGCGGTCGCGGCAACACCTGGTCCGCCCTGCTCGGCATGCTCGTCATCCAGTCCATCCAGACCGGCCTCGACCTGCTGAACATGAACACCTCGCTGCAGTACATGATCACCGGCGCCGTTCTGCTCGCCGCCGTGGTCATCGACTCGGTGTCGCGCAAGACGCAGAAGGCCTCCGGCCGCGCGTAACGCTCCATCGCACACACCTCCGCATGTCGGTGGTGTGGCGGCACCGGCCCGGTGCGGGGATGATCATCCCTGCACCGGGCATTCGTGTTGCCGGGTGGTCCGCGGGTGCGCTGCGGGTGGGTCGCGGGTGACAAACGTCGCACGGGGCGCTCCACGGTGCCGCACGGGGAACATTAGACTCGACGGATCGACCAGTTCGACTGCATAGGAGGCACGGGTGGCGCTGCTGACCCGTATCAAGGGACCGCGCGACCTCGACCGGCTCAGCCAGGAGCAGCTGGTGGAGCTGGCGGGCGAGATCCGTACCTTCCTCGTCGACGCGGTCTCCAAGACCGGCGGACACCTGGGCCCCAACCTCGGTGTGGTGGAGCTGACCATCGCCCTGCACCGGGTCTTCGACTCGCCCCGGGACAAGGTGCTCTTCGACACAGGGCACCAGTCCTATGTGCACAAGCTGCTCACCGGACGGCAGGACTTCACCCGGCTCAAGAGCAAGGGCGGCCTCTCCGGCTACCCCTCGCGCGCCGAGTCCGAGCACGACGTCATCGAGAACAGCCACGCCTCGACGGTCCTCGGCTGGGCCGACGGCCTCGCCAAGGCCAACGAGGTGCTCGGCAAGCAGGACCACGTGGTGGCCGTCATCGGTGACGGCGCGCTGACCGGCGGTATGGCCTGGGAGGCGCTGAACAACATCGCCGCCGCCCGGGACCGGCCGCTCGTCATCGTTGTCAACGACAACGAGCGCAGCTACGCCCCGACGATCGGCGGGCTCGCCGACCACCTGGCGACGCTGCGCACCACCGACGGCTACGAGCGCTTCCTGTCCCGCACCAAGGACCTGCTGGAGCGCACCCCGCTCATCGGACAGCCGCTCTACGAGACGCTGCACGGCGCCAAGAAGGGCCTCAAGGACTTCATCGCCCCGCAGGGCATGTTCGAGGACCTGGGCCTGAAGTACGTCGGCCCGATCGACGGCCATGACGTGGACGCGCTGGAGTCGGCGCTGCAGCGCGCCAAGCGCTTCGGCGGCCCCGTCATCGTGCACTGCCTCACCGAGAAGGGCCGCGGCTACCGCCCGGCCGAGCAGGACGAGGCGGACCGCTTCCACGGCATCGGCCCCATCCACCCGGACACCGGCCTGCCGATCGCCGCCTCCGGCGCCGACTGGACCTCGGTCTTCGGCGAGGAGATGGTCAAGCTCGGCAGGGAGCGCGAGGACATCGTCGCGATCACCGCCGCGATGCTGCAGCCGGTCGGCCTGGACAAGTTCGCGAAGGTCTTCCCGAACCGGGTCTACGACGTCGGCATCGCCGAGCAGCACGCCGCCGTCTCGGCCGCGGGCCTGGCCACCGGCGGCCTGCACCCGGTCTTCGCCGTGTACGCGACGTTCCTGAACCGCGCCTTCGACCAGGTGCTGATGGATGTGGCGCTGCACAAGTGCGGTGTCACCTTCGTGCTGGACCGGGCCGGTGTCACCGGCACCGACGGCGCCTCGCACAACGGCATGTGGGACATGTCGATCCTCCAGGTCGTACCCGGTCTGCGGATCGCCGCGCCGCGCGACGCCGACCAGGTCCGCGCCCAGCTGCGCGAGGCCGTCGAGGTCGACGACGCGCCCACCGTCGTCCGGTACTCCAAGGGCGCGGTCGGCCCGGCGGTCAAGGCCGTCGGCCGGGTCGGCGGCATGGACGTGCTCCGGAAGGTGCCCGAGGGCGAGCGCCCCGACGTCCTGCTGGTCTCGGTCGGCGCCCTCGCCCCGATGTGCCTGGAGATCGCCGATCTGCTCGACGCCCAGGGCATCACCACCACCGTCGTCGACCCGCGCTGGGTCAAGCCGGTGGACGCGGCGCTGCCCGGGCTCGCGGCCGGCCACCGCGTCGTGGTCACCGTCGAGGACAACTGCCGGGCCGGCGGTGTCGGCTCGGCGATCTCGCAGGCGCTGCGCGACGCGGACGTGGACGTACCGCTGCGCGACTTCGGCATCCCGGCGGAGTTCCTGGACCACGCCTCCCGCAAGGAGGTCATGGCCGAGATCGGGCTGACCGCGCCCGACATCGCACGCCAGGTCACCGGTCTGGTCGCGACGATCGACGGCCGGTACGGCGAGAGCGTCGGATCGGCCGAGCCGGCGGCGGTCAGCGACTGAGGTCCGTTCCGCGGAGCTGTCGAGTGAGGGGGTCCACCCATCCGGGTGGACCCCCTCACCCATTGGCGTAGGCATAGGCGCGCCTATTCGGGTGAAGCGAACCTTGGGAGTGGAGTAGCGACTGCCGACGCCCCCCAACCTGTCGGCAGGACGAACAGGAGGCGCGCCGGTGAGTACGAGTACGCAGGACAACCCGCCGACGTCGGGCAGGAATCCGGACGGGCTCTTCCGGACCAAGTCCGTCGAGCAGTCCATGCAGGACACCGAGGAGCCGGAGCACCAGCTCAAGAGGTCGCTGTCGGCCCTGGACCTCACGGTCTTCGGCGTCGGTGTCATCATCGGCACCGGCATCTTCGTCCTCACCGGCACGGTGGCGAAGAACAACGCCGGGCCCGCTGTCGCCCTCGCCTTCGTCGCGGCCGGTGTGGTGTGCGGGCTCGCGGCCATCTGCTACGCCGAACTGGCCTCCACGGTCCCGGTCGCCGGGTCCGCGTACACGTTCTCCTTCGCCACCCTCGGCGAGCTCCCGGCGTGGATCATCGGCTGGGACCTGGTGCTGGAGTTCGCGCTCGGTACGGCGGTGGTCGCGGTCGGCTGGTCCGGCTATGTGCGGTCGCTGCTGGACAACGCGGGCTGGCATCTGCCGCAGGCGCTGTCCGGCACCAGTGACACGAACGGGTTCGGCTTCGACCTGCTGGCGTTCCTGCTGGTGCTGCTGCTGACCGGGATCCTCGTCCTCGGTATGAAGCTCTCCGCGCGGGTCACCACGGTGGTCGTCGCGATCAAGGTGGCCGTGGTGCTGCTGGTCATCATCGCCGGCGCGTTCTTCATCCACAGCGAGAACTACAAGCCCTTCCTTCCGCCCGCGATCAGTTCCGTCAAGGAGTCCGGTCTCAAGTCGCCGCTCATCCAGGTGCTGTTCGGATACGCGCCGACGAGCTTCGGTGTCCAGGGCATCTTCACCGCCGCGGCCGTCGTCTTCTTCGCCTTCATCGGCTTCGACATCGTGGCGACCGCGGCCGAGGAGACCAAGAACCCGCAGCGGGACATGCCGCGCGGCATCCTCGGCTCGCTCTTCATCTGTACGGCGCTGTACGTCGCCGTGTCGGTCGTCGTCACCGGTATGCAGAAGTACACCGAACTGTCGGTGGACGCGCCGCTCGCCGACGCCTTCAAGGCGACCGGGCACCCGTGGTTCGCGGGCGTCATCAGTTTCGGGGCCGCGGTCGGCCTCACCACGGTCTGCATGATCCTGTTGCTCGGCCAGACCCGGGTGTTCTTCGCGATGAGCCGCGACGGGCTCATTCCCCGGTTCTTCTCCCGGGTCCACCCGCAGTTCCGCACTCCGTACCGCTCGACGATCCTGCTGGGCGTGCTCATCGCCGTCATCGCGGGCTTCACCAGCATCTCGGAGCTGGCGGCGCTGGTGAACATCGGCACCCTCTTCGCCTTCGTCCTCGTCGCGGTCGGCGTCATCATCCTGCGCCGCACCCGGCCCGACCTGCCGCGTTCCTTCCGTACCCCGTGGGTGCCCGTGCTGCCGATCGCCTCGGTGGCCGCCTCGCTGTGGCTGATGCTGAACCTGCCGAGCGAGACCTGGCTGCGGTTCGGGATCTGGATGGTGATCGGTGTCGTCGTCTACTTCCTGTACGGACGCAGCCACAGCCGTATGAACCGCGCCAACAAGGGCGCCTGACGGACCGGTACGTTGTCAGGCGTGCCATCGGCCCCGAAGATCACGAGCGGCGCCCCCGCCGGACTCCCCGCCCCGAGCGAGGAGGACGGCGGGGGCGCCCGCCGTCGGGCCCGGCGGCTGCGGCCGCCGGACCGCTACTGGCTGCGGCTGGCGGCGGTGCTCGCCGTGCTCGCCACCCTCGTCCGCGCTCCGTCGTTCCTGCGCCCGGTCTGGAACCCCGACGAGGGCTACCTCGCCGTGCAGGCCCGGATGCTCGCGCACGGCGGGGTGCTCTACGACACCGTCGTGGACCGCAAGCCGCCGCTGCTGCCCTGGCTCTACGAGGGGCTGTTCGCGGTCTTCGGCGACGCCTCGCTGTGGCCGCTGCGTGCCGCCGCCGTCGTGGCGCAGCTCGGCACCGCCCTGCTGCTCGCGTCCGTCGCCCGCCGCCGCTGGGGGAACCGGGCGGGCGCCGCCGCGGGCGCCGGGTATCTGCTGCTCTCCATCGGCCTGGCCCCCGAGGACACCCAGGCCGCCTCGTTCGGTGTGTTCATGCTGCCGTGGACCGTACTGGCCTTCTGGGCGGCCGACCGCCGCCGCTGGGCGCTGGCGGGCCTGGCCGTCGCGGGGGCGGCGCTGACCAAGCAGACCGGCGGCGCGGCGCTGCTGCCGGTGCTGTGGATGCTGTGGAGCGCCCGGCGCGCGCCGGAGCCGCCCGGCGGGGTCGCCGTGCTGCGGCTGGTCGCCGGCTGCGCCCTGCCGGTGGCGGGCGTCGCCGTCTTCACCGGCCCGTCCCGGTTCCTGTTCTGGACGGTCACCGGCTCCGGGTCCTACGCCTCCGCTTCGGGCGCCTGGGGCGTGGCGCTGGGGCGGGGCCTGGGGAACGCCGGGATACTGGCCGCCGCCGGGGCGGCCTTCGTCGTCCCCACGGTCCTCACGCTGGCCCGCCGGAGCGGCGTGGAACGGCTGCCCGCCGACCTCTGGGTCTGGCTGGGCGCCTCGGCGCTCGGAGCGGTCTTCGGCTTCCAGTTCTACGGCCACTACTTCCTGCAGTTGATCCCGCCGCTGGTGCTCATCGGGGTGGCCGCGCTGCGCGGGCTGCCGCGCTGGTGGCCCGCGGCCACCGCCTGGACGGTGCTCGCGAGCGCCGCATTCGCCGTCTGGGGCCTGACCGCGCCGCGGGCCGAGCTGGACCACGCCGACGCCGTCGCCGCCGCCGTACGGGCCCGTACCGGCCCCGGGGACACCGTTCTGGTGTGGGGCATGCACCCCGAGCAGTACTGGCTCTCCGGCCGCGCCCCCGCGAGCCGCTATCTGACCGCCGGCTTCCTGACGAACTTCAGCGGCGGCCGCGGCGGCGCCCGGGTGGGGGAGGAGTACGCGGTCCCCGGCGCCTGGCGCACCTTCGGCGAGGAGGCGGCGCTGCGCCCGGCCGACCTGATCGTCGACGACTCGCGCGGAGCGCCGTACGGCCCGGCCCTGACGCCCAGCCTGCAGCGGATGCTGGACGCCGGATACCGCCCGGTGGACACCGTCGGAGGCGCGGTCCTCTACGCCCGGGCCCCGGCCCTCCGCTGACCCTCACGCAGGGCCTCCGCCAGGGCCCCCGGACCGGTCCCGACACGTCCCGGTGGTATACAGGCGACGTAGCAGAGCACGCTGATCGAGGTGGCGGTATTTCATGACGGAGTCCAAGGGACTCAAGGACCGGAACGACACGGCGGACTCCGGGGCGGCGCCCCGTAAGGGTCTTCTGCAGCGCTGGCGGCCGTACGCCGCGGGCGTTGTGGTGCTCGTGGTGGTGTTCGGGGCGTCCGCGGCCATCGGCGCGCATGTGCGCGGCGCGAAGGCGGACAAGGTGAAGCCGCCCGCGAACGCGGCGGGCCCGGACGGCCAGGCGAAGCTGGCGGTGCCGGTCAGGCCGAGCGTCCCGGTGACGCTGACCGTCTACGAGGACCTGCGCAGCCCGCAGTCCAAGGCGTTCGCCGAGCAGTACGCGGACACCTTCACGAAGCTGCTGGCGACCGGGCAGGTGGAGATCCAGTACCGGCTGGTCACCCACACCGACTCCCAGCTGGGCGGCCACGGCTCCCGGGCCGCCGCCAACGCGGCCGCGTGCGCCCAGGACCAGGGGCGGTACACGCAGTTCGTGCAGCAGGTCTGGAACCGGCAGCCGGATCCGTCGGACGACGCGCTGAGCAGCCAGAAGCTGCTGAAGGAGCTGTCGGAGAAGGCCGGGAAGATCGACGAGGGCAAGTTCGTCCCGTGCATGAAGGGCAACGACCACGAAGGCTGGGTCGCGAGGTCCGAGTCCGACTTCGTGTCAGGCGCCTACGGTGAGGTGCCCGTTGTCCAGATCAACGGCGAGACGGTGCCCGACGTCCAGACGTCGCTGACGCCGGTCAAGCTGCGCTCGATGGTGGAGAAGGAGGCCAAGAAGGTGTCCGACGAGACCGTTCCGTCCGGGCAGCCGAGCCTCGCGAGCTGAGGGTCTTTCCGCACCCTTTCCGCACCTTTTTCCACCCCTCCGTGACCGGGCGCGTCATCACCTGGCCAAGACGTATCCGACATTTCGTCAACTTTCTGGCGAAATCGGGTATTGAAGGCATGTGACGCCCGATCACGGAGGAGTGTGCGCATGTCCATACCGTTGTTCGACGAGGTAGAACCGCTCTCCGGCTGTGTCTGCGAGGAATGCGCGCGACAGCGCCTCGCCGACTCGGTGACGCGGGACACCGGCACCGGCTGCAGCACCACCGCGGCCACCCGTGTGATGGTCGTGGCGGCCGCCGCGGGCACGGCCATCAGCGGCGGAGCGGGTGCGGTCGCCGCGGCCACCGCACCGAGCGCCGCCACCGGTTCCATGCTCGGCCACGCCCTGCTCAGGGCGCCGGTCCCGGCTCCTGCCCCGCTGCATCTGACGCGGGACCAGATCCTGGACCGGGCACAGCGCTGGGTGGACGCCGAGGTGCCCTACAGCATGTCCGCGTACTGGTCGGACGGTTACCGCCAGGACTGCTCGGGCTTCATCTCCATGGCCTGGGGCCTCGGCACCAACGCATGGACCGGCAGCCTGCCGGACTACGCGAGACGGATCGACCGGGACGATCTGCTGCCCGGTGACATCCTGCTGTTCCACAACCAGGCGGCTCCGGAGAAGGGCTCGCACGCCGTCATCTTCGACGGCTGGGCCGACTCCGGGCACCACCTGTACACCGCGATCGAGCAGACCCAGCCGCACACCCGCGCCCAGACGACGCCGATGGCCTACTGGACCAACTCCGACAAGTACGTCGCCTACCGGTACAAGTACCTGGACTCCGGCACCGGCAGTCCGGGATCGGGCGGCACAGGGACACCGGGGACACCGGGGAGCACCGGCACGACGGGGAGCAACGGCTATCCCGGCACCGCCGCCTTCGGACCCGGCGCGAACAACGCCAATGTCACCCGGCTGGGCACCATGCTCATGACCCGCGGTGCCAGGCCCTACTACATCGTCGGACCCGGCCCGCTCTGGGGCGACGCCGACCGCAGCGCCACCAGCGCCTTCCAGCGCGCCCAGGGCTGGACCGGCAGCGACGCCGACGGCCTGCCAGGACCCACCACCTGGGGATACCTGGTGGAGGGCACCGGTAAGAACATCGCCGCGGGCACCCCCACGACGCGGCCGGTCGGCGGCTCCACGGCACCCCGTTACCCGGGCGCCGCTTCCTTCCGCCCAGGACAGTCCAACGACCAAGTGCTGACCCTCGGACGGCGCCTCGTCGCCAAGGGCTTCGGCAAGAGCTACCGCGTGGGCCCCAGCCGTACCTGGGGCGAGGCCGACCGCCGCGCCGTCGAGGCGTTCCAGCGCGCCCAGGGCTGGTCCGGGCGCGACGCGGACGGCTATCCCGGACCGGAGACCTGGAGACGACTCTTCCTGTGACGACTCACGCACCCACGGCGGACGCGGCCCTGGCCGCCACCGCCGTCCTCCCCGCCGTCCTCCCCACCGCCGCCACCGTCACCGTTTCCGATCTCGTCGAGAGGCCCGGCCGCTGCCTGCCGGGTTGGACCGCGGCGCTCACCGCGCTGGTCGCTGCGGCCGCCGGCGGCTGGCTGCTGTGGCGGACGGGCGCGCTGCCCGAGCGGCTCGCCGGCCACACCGTGCTGCCCGAGGCGCCGGCACCCCGGGACCTGACCGGTCTGTGGGGGGCGGTGCTGCTGCTCGGCGCGCTGACCGCGTTCGCCGCGGGCGGCCTCACCCGGGGCCGTCCCGGCAAGGTCTGGGTGCTCACCCGGCACGGCGCCTACCAGGGCAGCGTCCGGGAGACCGGACTGCTGTGGATCAGTCCGCTGCTCGGCCGCCGCCGGATGGACGTCAGCCTGCGGCACTGGCGCAGCCGCGCCATCGAGACGGTCGACGCGGACGGCACCCCGCTGCACGCCAGCGTCCTGATCGTCTGGCGGGTCCGGGACACCGCCCGGGCCGCCTTCGCCATCGACGACCACTCGCGCTACCTGCGCGAACAGGTGGAGTGCGCGGTCACCCGCGCCGTCTCCCGGCTGCCCGCGGACGACTTCCGCGGCTCCGGGCCCACCCTGCGGGACTCGGAACGCCTCGGCGACCAGCTCACCCGGCTGCTCGCCGCCGATATGCGCCCGGTCGGCGTCGAGGTCTTCTCGGCGCAGCCCGTACGCCTGGAGTACGCACCCGAGGTGGCCGCCGCGATGCGGCGTGCCCAGGTCACCGCGCTCGACGCCAGGCACCGCCGGGCGGTGCTCGACGACGTGCTCGCGGCGGTTGCCGAGACGGTGCGCGGTCTGACCGACCGCGGGCTGGTCCAGCTCGACGACTACGAGCGGAAGTCGCTGGTCAGGGACTTGACCGTGGCGTTCTACACGGCTCGTGGCCCGGCGGCCGAGGTGCCGAGGGCGTCACTCACGGCGTTACGCCGGGACGCTCGCGATGCCCGGGGCGAGGAACGGCTTGCCGTTCACCCGCTGCGAGACACCCTCGCGGTCCAGGTACGGGGTGATCCCGCCCAGGTGGAAGGGCCAGCCGGCACCGGTGATCAGGCACAGGTCGATGTCCTGCGCCTCGGCGACGACACCCTCGTCGAGCATGAGGCCGATCTCCTGCGCCACGGCGTCCAGCACCCGGGCGCGGACCTGCTCCTCGGTGAGCACCGAGTCGCCCTGCACCAGCAGCGCGGCGACCTCGGGGTCCAGCTCCGGCTTGCCGGAGTCGTAGACGTAGAAGCCGCGCTTGCCGGCCTTGACCACCGCGGCCAGGTTCTTCGAGACGGTGAACCGGTCGGGGAACGCCCGGTTGAGGGTCTCGGAGACATGCAGCCCGATGGCCGGGCCGACCAGCTCCAGGAGCACCAGCGGCGACATCGGCAGGCCGAGCGGGTCGATGCCCTTCTCGGCGACCTCGACCGGGGTGCCCTCGTCGATGATGTTCTGGATCTCACCCATGAAGCGGGTCAGGATCCGGTTCACCACGAACGCCGGGGCGTCCTTGCAGAGCACCGCGGTCTTCTTGAGCTTGCGTGCCACACCGAACGCGGTGGCCAGCGAAGCGTCGTCCGTCGACTCGCCGCGCACGATCTCCAGCAGCGGGAGGATCGCGACCGGGTTGAAGAAGTGGAAGCCGACGACCCGCTCGGGGTTCTTCAGCTTCGACGCCATCTCGGTGACGGACAGCGAGGAGGTGTTGGTGGCGAGGATCGCGTGCGCCGGGGCGACCGCCTCGACCTCCGCGAAGACCTGCTGCTTGACGCCCATCTCCTCGAACACGGCCTCGATGATGAAGTCCGCGTCACCGAAACCGGCGGCCTTGTCGAGCGAACCGGTCACCAGCGCCTTGAGGCGGTTGGCCTGGTCCTGCTTGATGCGGCGCTTGCCGAGCAGCTTGTCGATCTCGCCGTGGACGTAGCCCACGCCCTTGTCGATGCGCTCCTGGTCGATGTCGGTCAGCACGACCGGCACCTCCAGACGGCGGGCGAAGAGCAGCGCCAGCTGCGAGGCCATCAGGCCCGCGCCGACGACGCCGACCTTGGTGACCGGGCGGGCCAGGTTCTTGTCCGGCGCACCGGCCGGGCGCTTGGCGCGCTTCTGCACCAGGTTGAAGGCGTAGATGCCGCTGCGCAGCTCGCCGCCCATGATGAGGTCCGCGAGAGCGGTGTCCTCGGCGTCGAAGCCCGCCTGCAGGTCGCCGTCCTTGGCGTTGGCGATGATCTCCAGCGCGCGGTACGCGGCCGGGGCGGCGCCGTGCACCTTGGAGTCGGCTATGCCCCTGCCGCGCTCGACGGCCTGGTCCCAGGCCGTACCGCGGTCGATCTCGGGGCGGTCCACCACGATCTCGCCGCGCAGTACGGCGGCGGTCCACGCCAGCGACTGCTCCAGGAAGTCCGCACCCTCGAAGAGCGCGTCGGCGATGCCGAGCTCGAAGACCTGCCGGCCCTTGAGCTGACGGTTCTGGTTCAGCGAGTTCTCGATGACGACGGTCACTGCGCGGTCCGCGCCGATCAGGTTCGGCAGCAGGGTGCAGCCACCCCAGCCCGGAACGAGACCGAGGAAGACCTCGGGGAGCGAGAACGCCGGCAGCGCCGCGGAGACGGTGCGGTAGGCGCAGTGCAGGCCCACCTCGACACCGCCGCCCATCGCCGCGCCGTTGTAGTACGCGAAGGTCGGGACGGCGAGGTGCGAGAGCCGCTTGAAGACCTCGTGGCCGCCCTTGCCGATGGCGAGCGCGTCCTCGTGGCGCTTCAGCAGCTCGACGCCCTTGAGGTCGGCGCCGACCGCGAAGATGAACGGCTTGCCGGTGACACCGATACCGGTGATGGTGCCCTCGGCGGCCTCGGCCTCGACCTGGTCGATCGCCGCGTCGAGGTTGGCCAGCGACTGCGGGCCGAAGGTGGTCGGCTTGGTGTGGTCCAGGCCGTTGTCCAGCGTGATGAGCGCGAAGCGTCCGGCGCCCGGGAGGTCGAGGTGGCGCACGTGCGCGCTCGTTACGACCTCATCGGGGAACAGCTCGGCCGCACCCTTCAAAAGCTCGGCGGTGGATGTCACTTGCTGCCTCCGTCGAAGTGCGGGTTCTCCCAGATGACCGTTCCGCCCATGCCGAACCCGACGCACATGGTCGTCAGGCCGTAGCGGACGTGCGGCTGCTCCTCGAACTGGCGGGCCAGCTGCGTCATCAGCCGGACGCCGGAGGAGGCCAGCGGGTGGCCGAACGCGATCGCGCCGCCGTACTGGTTGACACGCGGGTCGTCGTCCGCGATGCCGAAGTGGTCGAGGAAGGCGAGCACCTGGACGGCGAACGCCTCGTTGGCCTCGAAGAGGCCGATGTCGTCGATCGTCAGACCGGCCTGCGCCAGCGCCTTCTCGGTCGCCGGGACCGGGCCGATGCCCATGACCTCGGGCTCGACACCCACGAAGGAGTACGAGACCAGACGCATCCGGACCGGCAGGCCCAGCTCGACGGCGACGTCCTCGGCGGCGAGCAGCGACGCGGTCGCGCCGTCGTTCAGGCCCGCCGCGTTACCCGCGGTGACCCGGCCGTGGGCGCGGAACGGCGTCTTGAGGCCGGCCAGCTGCTCCAGGGTGGTGCCCGGGCGCATCGGCTCGTCCGCGGTCGCCAGACCCCAGCCGGTCTCGCCGGCCTCGGGGTTGCTGTTGCGCACGGAGACCGGCACCAGGTCCTGCTGGATCTTGCCGTTGGCGTACGCCTTGGCGGCCTTCTCCTGGCTGCGCACGGCGTACTCGTCGACGCGCTGCTTGGTGATGGCCGGGTAGCGGTCGTGCAGGTTCTCCGCGGTCATGCCCATGAAGAGGGCGGACTCGTCGACCAGCTTCTCCGAGACGAAGCGCGGGTTCGGGTCCACGCCCTCACCCATCGGGTGACGGCCCATGTGCTCGACACCGCCGGCCACGGCGACGTCGTACGCACCGAAGGCGATGCCGCCGGCGACCGCGGTCACCGCGGTCATCGCGCCGGCACACATGCGGTCGATCGAGTACCCGGGGACCGTGGTCGGCAGGCCGGCCAGGATGCCGGCGGTGCGGCCGAGGGTCAGACCCTGGTCGCCGATCTGCGTGGTGGCGGCGAGAGCCACCTCGTCGATCCGCTCGGCGGGCAGTTCCGGGTTGCGCCGCAGCAGCTCCCGGATGCACTTGATCACGAGATCGTCGGCACGGGTCTCGTGGTAAATGCCCTTCGGGCCCGCCTTGCCGAACGGGGTGCGGACGCCGTCGACAAAGACGACGTCCCTAGCGGTACGAGGCACGTTGGCTCTCCTCCAGATGCGGATTCGCTGCCACTGGGCGCGAGGCTGCGGCTACGACACCCATGCTACTAGCCAGTAACCAACGGGGACAGTCCCCCCGCCCGGAGCGGCGAACGTCACATGCGACGAGGCCGTTCCCGGCCGGGTTCCGCGGGGGTGCCGACCCGGACGGGCCCTACGGCGCAGGGGCCTCCGGAGCCGCCGGGGGCTGGGCGGCGAGGGCCGCCGTGAGGATCGGCGCGGTCAGCCCGACCTGCCAGGCGCGCGCTCCGTAGCCGGTCAGTACCGCCGCGACCTCCTCGGTGGTGGCCTCGGCCGGCGGGTCCCAGCACAGCCGGCGCACGGTGTCCGGGGTGATCAGGTTCTCCTGCGGCAGGTTCAGCTCCTCGGCGAGCTTGCCCACCGCGGCCCGCGCGGCGGACAGCCGGGCAGCCGCCACCGGGTCCTTGTCCGCCCAGGCGCGCGGCGGCGGGGGACCGACGTAGGCCGGTCCCGGCTGCGGCAGCTCCCGCTCCGGCAGGGCGCGGGCCCGGTCGATCGCGGCCTGCCACTGGTCGAGCTGGCGGCGGCCCATCCGGTGCCCGAAACCGGGCAGTGTCGCGAGCACCGTCACGTTCGGCGGGCCCTCCAGCGCGGCCGTGACGATCGCGGCGTCGGTGAGGATGCGGCCCGGCGAGATGTCCCGCTCCTGGGCGGCCTGGTCGCGGGCCTGCCACAGCTCGCGCACCACGCCGATGTGCCGGCGGCGGCGGACCTTGTGCATGCCCGACGTACGCCGCCACGGGTCGCCCCGGGGCGAGGGCGGCGGAGCGGTGGCGATGGCGGAGAACTCCTGCAGCGCCCAGTCCAGCTTGCCCTGTTCGCGCAGTTCCTCCTCGAGCGCGTCCCGCAGGTCGACCAGCAGCTCGACATCGAGCGCGGCGTACCGCAGCCAGGGCTCGGGGAGCGGGCGGGTCGACCAGTCGACGGCCGAGTGGCCCTTCTCCAGGGCGAACCCCAGGACGTTCTCGACCATGGCGCCGAGTCCGACCCGGGGGAAGCCCGCGAGCCGGCCGGCCAGCTCGGTGTCGAACAGGCTCTTGGGCCGCATACCGATCTCGTCGAGACACGGAAGGTCCTGGGTGGCGGCGTGCAGCACCCATTCGGTGTCGGTGAGGGCAGCGCCCAGGGTGGACAGGTCGGGGCAGCCGACCGGGTCGATCAGCGCGGTCCCGGCTCCCGTACGGCGCAGCTGGACCAGATAGGCCCGCTGTCCGTAGCGGTATCCGGACGCGCGCTCGGCATCCACGGCGACCGGACCGGAGCCCGCGGCGAATGCCGCGACGATGTCTGCGAGGGCCTCCGGGCTGGCGGTCACCGGCGGGATTCCCTCGCGCGGGTCCAGCAGCGGGACCGGCGCCGGGGCAGCCTCTGTTGCGGTCTCTCGGGCGTCGGTCACCCCCTAAGGGTATCCGTGTATCGCGAACGCCCGTCGACGGAACGTTCCGTCGACGGGCGCAGCGGTCATGCGGGGGTGTGGGAGGGCTAGTGGATGATGCCCGTACGCAGGGCGACAGCGACCATTCCGGCCCGGTCGCCGGTGCCGAGCTTGCGGGCGATACGGGCCAGGTGGCTCTTCACGGTGAGCGCGGACAGGCCCATCGAGACGCCGATCGCCTTGTTCGACTGGCCTTCGGCGACCAGTCGCAGCACCTCGACCTCGCGGCCGGAGAGCTCGCGGTAGCCACCGGGGTGGCCGGGCGTGCCGGGCGGGCGGCGCTGCATACGGGCGCCCGCCGAACCGACCGGCGCGGCGCCGGGACGGCCCGGCATGCCGCCGAGGTTGTTGCGGGTACCGGTGACGACGTATCCCTTGACGCCGCCCGCGAGTGCGTTGCGGACGGCGCCGATGTCATCGGCGGCGGAGAGCGCGAGGCCGTTCGGCCAGCCGGCCGCGCGGGTCTCGGCGAGAAGGGTCAGGCCGGAACCGTCGGGGAGGTGGACATCGGCTACGCAGATGTCGCGGGGGCTGCTGACCCGGGGCCGGGCCTCGGCGATCGACGAGGCTTCGATCACATCGCGCACACCGAGCGCCCACAGGTGCCGGGTGACGGTGGATCGGACGCGGGGGTCGGCGACGACGACCATGGCCGTCGGCTTGTTCGGACGGTAGGCGACCAGGCTCGTGGGCTGCTCGAGAAGAACTGACACCGGGCCTCCTGTGGCGAAGGGGGGACTGAGAGGGTCACAGTCTCCTTCGGCAGCAATTGCCCCGGCCTTTAGGGAATGATCACGATTTGTTGAGTAACAATTCCGACAAATCGGACGCTCACTCGAACAAGATCATGTTGAGCGGCGGGTGGGTGCGCGGCGGAACCGCGCCGGAATACCGGGAAAACGGGCGGAAGTACGCGGATACCGGACGGGCAGTCAGCCGCGCCGCTTCGGCATCGGCACGACGCCGCCGGGCAGGTCCTGCGACTCA
This sequence comes from Streptomyces sp. H39-C1, assembly GCF_027158125.1. Classification (NCBI taxonomy): domain Bacteria; kingdom Bacillati; phylum Actinomycetota; class Actinomycetes; order Kitasatosporales; family Streptomycetaceae; genus Streptomyces; species Streptomyces sp. H39-C1. The sequence goes on along the minus strand of NZ_JAPVLS010000071.1, from coordinate 7,395 downwards.
TGGCCCTCGGTGGGCGGCAGCCCCGCGCACGCGCAGAGCAGATCGCACCAGGCCGCCAGGTGGTCCACGACGGCGGGGATCCCGTCCGGGCCCTCGGTCGGTGTCCAGGACGCCCGGATCTCGATCGCCGTCGCGTCGGGCCGCTCCGCGATCCCGCCGAAGTAGTGCGAGGAACTGCGCGAGACCGTGCCGCTCGGTTCGGTGTACTCCGCGCCGCGCGCCTCCAGGGCGCCGGTCAGCCACGACCAGCTCACCTCGGGCAGCAGCGGGTCCACCGCCATCTCCGGCTCCAGATCGGCGCGCACCAGCGTGACCAGCCGGAACGTACCGTTCCAGGCCTCATGGCCGTCCGGTTCGTGGAGCAGGATGAGCCGGCCGTCGGCCAGCTCCTCGCCGTCCACCACGACCGCGGCCTCCAGCGCGTACGCGTACGACGCGAGACGCTTGGGCGGAGCTGTCGTATCGATCTCCACTTCGGGCCGTACCCGCGCGGAACTCAACGCGTCTACCGCGCGCTGGAAGGGGAGTGGTGCGCCGTCCCCGTCCGCAAGGTGCCCGTGAACCGCTGCCATGCCCGGAAGACTAGGCCGCCCACGGCCTCCACGGGTGGAGCAACACCCGGGCGCGTGGGTCGCATCCCGGCGCGTGCGAAGATTCAACGCGTGAGTGCGCACCAGCAGACCGCTGCTTCCCCGTTCATCCGCGCCTGTCGGCGTCAGTCCGTGCCGCACACCCCGGTGTGGTTCATGCGGCAGGCCGGCCGATCGCTGCCCGAGTACCTCAAGCTCCGTGAGGGCACCGCCATGCTGGAGTCCTGCATGCGGCCCGACATGGTCACCGAGATCACGCTCCAGCCGGTGCGCCGCCACAAGGTCGACGCGGCCATCTACTTCAGCGACATCGTCGTCCCCCTCAAGGCCATCGGCCTCGATCTCGACATCAAGCCCGGCGTCGGTCCGGTCGTCGAGCAGCCGATCCGTACCCGCGCCGACCTCGGCCGGCTGCGCGCGCTCGAGCCGGACGACGTGAAGTACGTGACCGAGGCCATCGGGATGCTCACCGGAGAGCTGGGCGAGACCCCGCTCATCGGCTTCGCGGGCGCGCCCTTCACCCTCGCCAGCTACCTCGTCGAGGGCGGCCCGTCCCGCAACCACGAGCGCACCAAGGCGCTCATGTACGGCGACCCCGAACTGTGGGCCGATCTGCTGGACCGGCTCGCCGACATCACCGCCGCCTTCCTCAAGGTGCAGATCGAGGCCGGCGCCAGCGCCGTCCAGCTCTTCGACTCCTGGGTCGGCGCGCTCTCGCCCGAGGACTACCGGCGCTATGTCATGCCGTCCTCGGTGAAGGTCTTCGAGGCCGTCGCCGGCTACGGCGTACCGCGGATCCACTTCGGTGTCGGCACCGGCGAACTGCTCGGGCTGATGGGCGAGGCCGGCGCGGACGTCGTCGGGGTCGACTGGCGCGTTCCGCTCAACGAGGCGGCCCGCCGGGTCGGCCCCCACAAGGCGCTCCAGGGGAACCTCGACCCGGCGGTGCTCTTCGCCCCGACGTCCGCCGTCGAGACGAAGACCCGCGAGGTGCTCTACTCGGCGACCGATCTGCCCGGCCACATCTTCAACCTCGGCCATGGCGTCCTGCCCAGCACCGACCCCGACGCGCTCACCCGCCTCGTGGACTTCGTGCACCGCACCACCGAGGTCTGACGGGGCTCTCTACTCCTCGGTCACGGCCTCCGCCGTCACGTTCTCCCCGTCCGGCACCACGGCCGGCGGGGCGAGCCTGCGGCGGACGACGACGAAGACGAACCAGCCGGCGAGGCCCAGAGCGGCGAACGGCAGCGCCACCGAGAGCACGATCAGGATCCCGCGCAGCGTCACGTAGAAGGCGTGCCAGCCGGTGCCCAGCGCGGTCCCGACCGACTCCCAGAAACCGTCGTCCTTCTTCGGCGGCGGCGCGGAGGCGGGGTGTTCCGGCTCGGACAGCACCAGCGTGACGGTCGCCAGGTTCGTCCGCTCCTTCAACGACGCCTGCTGGGCCTGCAACGCTTCCAAATTGGCTTCCCTGGTGCTGAGTTCACCCTCAAGAGTGACCACGTCGCTGAGCTGCGTGGTCCGGCTCATCAGCTCCCGCACCCGCGCGAGGCTCGCCTGCTGCGAGCGGATGCGGCTCTCCACATCCACCACCTGGCTGGTGACGTCCTCGGTGCTGACCTTGCGTTCGATCAGCCTGCCGAGGCCGGCGAGATCGTTCAGCACCTTGTCGTAGGAGTCCGGCGGCACCCGCAGGGTGATGGTGGAGTGCTCCAGGCCCTGGCTGTCGCGGCTGGTGTTCTCGTCGCCCACGTAGCCGCCCGCGCCGGTGACCGTGGTCCGTGCCGACGCGAGGGCGGCGGCGACGCTGTCCTTCGCCTCGACGCTGAGCGTCGCGGTGCGCACCACGTAGTTCTGGGACGGCACGGGGGTCTTGGTGGTGGCGCCCTTCGCGGTGCCCGGAGCCGCGGACGGCGCGTCCACCGCACCCTTCGCGTCCGCCTGGTGCGGGGCCGAGGCGGCCTTGTCCGCGCTGTCGTCCTTCGCCGACGAGCCTGCGGCACCGCACCCCGAGACGGTGAGCGTGGCTGTCAGCGCGGCGGCGGCGAGGGCCGCGAAAGGTCTGCGGCGGATGGTGGTCGGCTGGCGCATCGAACTCCCCCAGAGATCGTTCACCGGCAGGAAACCGGTGATGGAACCGGTGTTGGCGATACGACGTGGAGAGGGCGGCCGGGGTTTCGGATCCCCGGTTCCGAAGCGGTCACGTTTAGAGCTCGTTCGGGAATCTGGGACAGTGGAGGCATGACCGACACACACCGCGGAACAGGGCATGTGATCGTCGTCGGCGGCGGCGTCTCCGGACTCGCCGCCGCCCACTTCCTGGCCGGAGGCGGCGCGCGGGTGACGGTGCTGGAGGGATCGGCCCGGCTCGGCGGAAAGCTGTACGCGGACGAGATCGCCGGCGTGCCCGTGGACCTGGGCGCCGAGTCGATGCTCGCGCGCCGGCCGGAAGCGGTCGCGCTGGCCCGCGAGGTGGGGCTCGGCGACCGGCTGGAGCCGCCCGCGGTGTCGGGTGCCGCCGTGTGGACCCGGGGCCGGCTGCGGGCGCTGCCCCAGGGGCACGTCATGGGAGTCCCCGGCGATCTGGGCCCTCTCGCGGCCTCCGGCCTGCTGTCACCCGCGGGCCTGGCCAGGCTGCCGCTGGACCACGTACTGCCCCGGACGAAGATCGGCGAGGACGTCGCCGTGGGTGAGTACGTCGCCGCGCGGCTCGGCCACGAGGTCGTCGACCGGCTGGTGGAGCCGCTGCTCGGCGGGGTGTACGCGGGCAACGCCTACGAGATCTCGCTGCGCGCGGCCATGCCGCAGCTCTTCGAGGCGGCCCGGTCGGGACGCTCCCTCATCGAGGCCGTGCGCGGTGTCCAGCGGCGCGCCGCCAAGGCCGCCCCGGACGGACCGGTCTTCATGGGCATCCGCGGGGGCGTCGGTCAGCTGCCGGTCGCCGTCGCCGAGGCGTGCCGGGCCGCCGGCGTCACCATCGAGACCGGCGCGCCGGCCAGGGAGCTGCGGCGCACCGCGGGCGGCTGGCAGGTCACCGTCGGCGACCGGGTGCTCGACGCGGACGCCGTCCTGATCGCCGCGCCCGCCCCGGCCGCCGCCCGGCTGCTGGCGGCCGAGTCACCCGTCGCCGCCGCGGAGCTGTCGGCGGTGGAGTACGCCAGCATGGCGCTGGTCACCATGGCGTTCCGGCGGCGCGACGTGCTGCGGATGCCGAAGGGCACCGGCTTCCTGGTGCCGCCGGTCGACGGAAAGACGATCAAGGCGTCCACCTTCTCCTCCCACAAGTGGGGATGGATCAACGAGGCCGGACCCGACACCTTCCTGCTGCGCACCTCCGTCGGCCGGCACGGCGACGAGGCGGACCTGGCCTGGGACGACACCGATCTCGTCCGCCTGTCGCGGCGCGACCTGGGCGAGGCCATCGGGCTGTCCGCGGCGCCCGTCGCGGCCCGTGTCACCCGCTGGGACGGCGGACTGCCGCAGTACCCGGTCGGTCATGTCGAGCGCGTCGCCAGGATCCGCGAGCAGGTCGGGAAGCTGCCGGGGCTCGCGGTCTGCGGCGCGGTGTACGACGGGGTCGGGATTCCGGCCTGTGTCGCCAGCGCCCGCAAGGCGGCCGACGAGGTACTGACCTCCCTGGCCACGACCCTGGCGACAGGCGGCGCGCGGGACACGGGAGAATGACGGCATGACTGACTCGACTGCTGCTCCCGACGCCCCGGACAGGACTCCGAACGCCGGCAAGAAGGCGAAGGATCTCAACGAGATCATCCGCTACACCCTCTGGTCCGTCTTCCGGCTGCGCGACGTGCTGCCCGAGGACCGCTCCGGATACGCCGACGAGGTGGAGGAGCTGTTCGCGCAGCTCGCCGCGAAGGACGTCACGGTACGCGGCACCTACGACGTGTCGGGGCTCCGGGCGGACGCCGACCTCATGATCTGGTGGCACGCGGAGACCGCGGAGGCGCTGCAGGAGGCCTACAACCTCTTCCGCCGCACCCGGCTCGGCCGCGCGATGGTCCCGGTCTGGTCGAACATGGCGCTGCACCGCCCCGCGGAGTTCAACAAGTCGCACGTCCCGGCGTTCATCGCCGACGAGACCGTGCGCAAGTACGTCAGCGTCTACCCGTTCGTGCGCTCCTACGACTGGTACCTGCTGCCCGACGAGGACCGCCGCCGGATGCTCGCCGACCACGGCAAGATGGCGCGCGGCTTCCCGGACGTGCGGGCCAACACCGTCCCGGCCTTCACGCTCGGCGACTACGAGTGGATCCTCGCCTTCGAGGCGGACGAACTGCACCGCATCGTCGACCTGATGCGGCACCTCCGCGCATCCGAGGCACGGATGCACGTACGCGAGGAGGTGCCGTTCTACACCGGGCGGCGCAAGGAGATCGGCGAGCTGGTGGCCGGCCTGGCGTAAGGCTGGCGCTACGGCTTGGGCTCGGGATGCGGACCGCACGTCGGCGTGCGGTCCGTTCCCGTTTCACCGCGCAGGAGATACGCGTCGACGCGGTTGTTGACGCAAGTGTTGGAGCCGTACGCCACGCCGTGCGAGCCGGAGCGGCGCTCGGTGAGGAGCACGGAACGGGGCAGCCGGCGCTGGAGTTCCACGGCGCCCGCGTGCGGGGTCGCGGCGTCGCGCTCGGCGGAGACGAGGAGCACCGGCGGCAGTTCATGGCCGAACGTGCGCACCTCCAGGGGCTGCCGGTGCGGTCCCTTCCAGAAGGCGCACGGCAGGTTCATCCAGGCGTTGTCCCAGGTCTCGAAGGGGGCGGTGCGGGCCAGCGCGGTGTTGTCGCGGTCCCAGGTGAACCAGTCGCGCGGCCAGGGCGAGTCGGCGCACTCGACGGCCGTGTAGACCGCGTTGCCGTTCTCGTTCTCGACGGCCCTGGCGGGGTTGGGGGAGGCCTCGGTGATCAGCGGCTTCGGGTCGCCGTGGACATACGCGGACAGGGCTGCGGCCAGCTCCGGCCAGGTGTCGTCGTAGTACCCGGCGCCCAGGTAGGCGGCCTGCAGCTGGCCGGGGCCGACCACGCCGCCCGCCGGCCGCACGGCCAGCTCGGCGCGCACCGCGTCGTAGGCCTCCTGCACCTGCGTCCGGTCGGTGCCCAGGTGGTACGCGGAGTCGTACTTGGCCACCCAGTCGCGCCAGTCGGCCCAGCGGATCTCGAAGGCGGCGTCCTGCTCCAGGTTGGCCTGGTACCAGATCTGGCGCGGGTCGGGATCGACGACGCTGTCGAAGACCATGCGGCGCACATGCCGGGGGAAGAGCGTCGCGTACACCGCGCCGAGGTACGTGCCGTAGGACGCGCCGTAGAAGTTGAGCTTGCGTTCGCCGAGCGCGGCGCGGATGACATCGAGGTCGCGGGCGCTGTTGAGCGAGGTGAGGTACGGCAGCAGATGCCCGGAGCGCCGCTCGCAGCCTTCGGCGTACGCCTTCGCGTCTTCGATCCGGGCCTGCTTGTCGCGCTCGCTCGTCGGCCGTGGGTCGCGGGTGGGGGCCTTGACGTAGTCCGCCGGGGCTTCGCAGGAGATGGGCGCGGACCGGCCGACCCCGCGCGGGTCGAAGCCCACGAAGTCGTAGGCGCGGGCGGCCTTGGCGTACTCCTTGACCTTCAGGACGCTGAACAGCGGGAAGTACAGCCCCGAGCCGCCGGGTCCGCCGGGGTTGTAGACCAGGGCACCCTGCCGCTCGCCGGCCGGCCCGGTGGCGGCGACCCGGCTGATGACCAGGTTGATCCGCTCGCCGTCCGGCCGGGCGTAGTCCAGCGGTACTGACACGGTGCCGCACCGGACCGAGGCGGGCAGCCGGGTCGCGCCGGCGCACCTGCCGAACGTCACCCCGGCCAGAGCGGCGCGCTCGGCGGCGACGGCCGCGCCGCGCGCCTCGGCCACCCGGTCGCCGTGCGGCGGTCCCGGCGCCGCCGATCCGGGGGGAGCGATGGCCAGGGTGCTCAGCGCCAGGGTTCCTGCGACGCCGTACAGGGCAATTGATCGCACCGATGATCCTCTCGTGTCAGGTCATGACAAAAGGGATCCTTGGGGCGGTGGTGGATGAAGTAAAGGACAAGCGGCGGGTGTCGTCCCCGACCACCCCGGCCGGGGTGGTCAGCCGAGCGCGGCCCGCTGCGCCGGGTCCAGCAGCGCGGCCGGGCCGCGCACCGCCAGCGCGCTGAGCGGGCCGGGGCCGTCCGGAACGGCGCGCAGCGCGTCCTGCCCGGCAGGGGAGGCCCAGCGGGTGTACGGATGGACCTCCACGCGGGCGATGATCCAGCACCCGGTGGTCAGCAGCAGCGGCAGCGCGAACCAGGCCTGCGCCTGGCCACCGTCGGGCTGCCCGCCCGCCGACAGGACCAGGGCGGCGCCGGCCATCAGCAGGTTCAGGAGTATGGCGCCGCGCACCTGCCGGATCCCGGCGGTGACGCTCTCCCGGGCCGCCGCCGGCACCGCGAGGCCGTCGCCCACGAGCCGTTCCCCGAGGGCGCGGATGGCGCCGGCCGCGGCGTGCGCCACCCGTATCGCGGCGACCGGGGACTGGCCGTCCGGCCCGATGGAGGCGATCAGCGACCGGTCGAGATCGTCACGGCCCTCGGCGTCGACCACTGTCGCCCACCCGGTGTGCGCGAGCAGCAGCCGCTGCTCGCCCGCCATCGAGACCAGCGTCAGATCGGTGACCCGGCGCGGACCGCCGGACAGGAAGGCGGTCTCCAGCGGATCCCGGGGGATGTCGCCGTGGTACGGCCGGGTGAAGCGGCGGGCGCGGATCTTCTCCCCGACGAGGTACGCCGAGGTGGCGGCG
>NZ_JAPVLS010000070.1:0-55072 GCF_027158125.1 Streptomyces sp. H39-C1 | reverse complement strand
GGCTCGTTCATGCCCAGGCTGGTGAGCATCTTGAGCACCTCGACGGGCATGTCCAGCGCGCCGAAGGTGGTGACGGCGGGAAGCGCCGGGGTGATGGTGACGGGCAGGGCGAACTCGCCCTGCAGCGCGGCCGGCCGGCGGCCGGAACCGCCGGAGCGGTTGGGGGACTGCGAGCGGGAACGGCCGGTGAAACCGGCGGTGTTGTTGCCCGAGCCGGCGGAGCGGCTGCTGTAGCTGCCGCCACTGCCCGAGCCGCCGGTGCGGCTGCTGCGGGAGTAGGGGCTGTTCGAGCGCGTGGTGCGGTTCATGCGGAACCTTCCTCGAGGCGGCGCGTGTCGAGGAAGTCCCGGCGGCCGGCAGCCGCGCAAGGAATCGCAAGAAACGAACCGAAGCAAATGACGAATGCGGAGTCCGGCGGAAATATCCGCGCGGTGAACTCCGATGAAAACGGCGCCTACTGAGAAGTGGCGGCCGGAATACCGGACCGATGAGGTCCGTGTGGTGAATGGTGCCCGGGAGGTCCTACGGAGTCCGGGCAACGGCCAGGGCCCGCACCGTGAGGTGCGGGCCCTGGCTCAGCTCTTGTCAGCGTCAGGCGGGAACGATGTTCTCGGCCTGCGGGCCCTTCTGGCCCTGCGTGACGTCGAAGGAGACCTTCTGGCCTTCCTGGAGCTCACGGAAGCCCTGGGCGGCGATGTTCGAGTAGTGGGCGAAGACGTCAGCGCCGCCGCCGTCCTGCTCGATGAAGCCGAAGCCCTTTTCCGCGTTGAACCACTTCACGGTGCCAGTAGCCATGTCAAATCTCCTCTGATAGGGGGCACAGCCGGAACACGCACTTCACGTGTTCCGCGTCGCCGCAATGAGCCCATCCGGAGATGACCGGAAAAACAAAATGCACCTGAGGGATGTAACCGTCAGGTGCACACAAAGTTTCATGGGTACCACAACTGCAACTGAGATCTACGATAGCACGTGGCCCGCATCCATGGCGGATGCGGGCCTTCCGGCGGCGACCCGGGTGCGCGGCGCCCTTGTGGCACACCGCCGGAATGGGGTGTGAGACCCGCGTCACGTCCGCCGTGTGCCGCTCAGGAACAGGGCCGCGAGGACCGCTCCGGCCAGCGCGAGGGCCGCGTTCACCAGGACCGCGTTCCCGATGCCGTCCAGCACCGCGCCCGTGCCGGACGAGACGGTGATCCCGGCGGTGGCGATGGCGCTCATGACCGGGGCGCCCATGGTGATGCCGACCTGCTGGGTCATGGTGGCCAGCCCGGTCGCCATGCCCTGCTCGGCGTCGGGGTTGCCGGAGGTGGCGGTGACCATGAAGCCGACGATCACCAGCATGTTGCCGATCCCGCCGAGGAAGGTGCCCGCCAGCAGCAGCGCCATCCAGCCGCGGTCGTCGCCCAGCGCGACCAGCGCCACCGTCGCCACGGCCTGGACGACACCACCGGTCACGAGGGTGGCCCTGGTGCCGATCCGGCCGATCACCCGGGCCGCGACCAGACCGCCGGCGACGGTGCCCAGGCCCAGCACACCGAAGGAGAGACCCGCCGCCAGCGGGGAGAAGCCGAGCACTTTCTGCAGATAGAGGGTCATGAGGAAGACCAGCGAGGTCTCGGTGACGAAGGCGATGAGGCCCGCGACGTTGCCCCAGATCACGGTGCGGCGCCGCAGCATCGCCACCGGCACCAGAGGAGCGGACGCGCCCTTCTCGACGAGGTAGAACACGCCGAGCAGTACGGCGCCGGTCGCCAGGGAGACCAGAGCCACCGGGTCACCCCACCCCTTCTCCCCCGCGGTGGTCAGCCCGAGGACCAGGGCGAGCAGGCCGAGGGTGACCGCGATCGCGCCGGGTACGTCCAGCCGCGGGCGGACCGCCGGGCGGGTCTCCTTGATCACCAGCGGGGCCACGATCAGCACCGCGACGGCGACCGGCACGTTGACGAAGAACGCCCAGCGCCAGGAGAGCAGGTCGGTCAGTACACCGCCGAGGACCGCGCCGGCGGTGAAGCCGGCCGACATCAGGGCGCCGTTGAGACCGAGCGCCTTGTCGCGGAGCGGGCCCTCGGGAAAGGAAGAGGTCAGCAGCGACAGCCCGGCCGGGGTGACGGCCGCGGTCGCCAGCCCCTGGGCGACCCGGGCGGCCAGCAGCATGCCAGGGCTGACCGCCAGCCCGCCGACCAGCGAGGAGACCCCCAGCACCGCCAGCCCGGCGAGGAACAGCCGGCGGCGGCCGACGATGTCGGCGATCCGGCCGAACAACAGCGTGAACCCCGCGGCGGCCAGCGCGAACGACGTACCGATCCACTGCAGGTCCGTCAGCGGGAACCCGAGCCCCTGGCCGACCACCGGCAGCGCCACATTGAGAATCGAGAAGTCCACGGCCAGCATGAACTGCGCGACCAGCAGCACCACCAGGACCAGCCGCAGCCGGCCCGTCATCCGGTCGGGCACGGACTCCCGTACGGACCCGCCGGCCGGCGCCTCCACGCCGGCCGGCACCCCTTCGACAATCGCCATCGTCCCGTTCCCTCCGGATACCGGGCCCGCCGCACCGATCGTGCCGCGGGCTCCCGGAAGGAATACTTCGCCGCCCGGCGCGGCCGACCCAGCCCCCTGTACCGCGTACGCACGCGGCACGTACCAGCGCGGTTCCTACCACTGGCAGGGTCTGGACCGGCCGCCCCGGAGGCACGGCGAAGGGCCGGAACGGATCAGGAGACGGGCACCAGCTGCCACTGCTGGTTGCTGCCGCCGTTGGCCGGCCACTGGACGACCGGCGCCTGGTCGGCGGTGGACGCACCGCTGACGTCGGCGAGCTGGCCGCTGTCGCGGCCCTCCAGCGTGTAGTAGCCGCCACCGCTGGGGACGATCAGCCATTGCTGGTGGGCGCCCCCGTTGGACGTCCACAGGTCGAGTTGCGTCCCGGCGACCTTGGCGGCGCCCGGTACGTCGAGCGCTTTGCCGCTGGCCACTCCGGTGACGGTGTAGTAGCCGCCCGCGGCCGGAGTGATCTTCCACTGCTGGTTGCCGCCGCCGTTGCGGGTCCACTGGATGATGGGCGTGCCGTCGGCAGTGCCCTGCTCGGCCGCGTCGAGCGCCTTGCCACTGTTGCGGTTGACCAGCGTGTACGTACCCGACACGGCGGCCGGGGAGCCGGGCGTCACGCTGAGGTTGTCGAACTGGGCGGCCACGTACCCGGCGGTGCCGATACCGACCTGACCCGCCCCGTAGGAGTCGTCGGTGACGGAGCCGGCCTTCGTGCCGTCGATGGTCGCGGCGATGGTGCGGCCGGCGAAGGTGAGCGCGAGCCGGTGCCAGCTGCCGGTGCCGGGCGCGGCGACGGTGCCGGAGGCGAGGGTGGTGACCGCTCCGGTGGCGCTGTTGCGCAGGATGGACCAGGCCCCGGTGTTGGTGAGTTTGAGGTAGTAGGCGTTGATGCTGCCCGGGGAGAAGCCCTTCTGGGTGCCGACCCGGCCCATCAGCTGGACCGCGCCCGCCTGTTCGAGCATCGCGTCGGCCGACACGGTGTAGTCGGACCAGCTCAGGTCGCCGAGGGTCGCGTACGGGTCACTGCCGCTGTCCCAGGTGATGGGGGTCGTCGTGGCCATCTGCCGTACGCAGGTGCCCGTGCGGCCCGCGCCGCAGGCCGCGCCCTCGAAGGAGCCGTTCATGTCGGCCAGGTACCGGGCCTCGCCGCCGTGCCGGGTGGACTGGAAGTCGTCGGAGTAGGGCAGTGCGAGCAGCCCGCGGGTGGGTGAGGCGGCTGTTCCGGCGCCCTGTCCTGCAGTGGTGGTCACCGAGTACACCCGGCCCGGCTGCAGGGTCAGCTGGTAGGCGCCGTTGACGGGTGTGAGGTCGGCGGTGTGCACGAGGTAGTCGCTCTGCCGGCCGGAGGCGAAGTCGCTGGACCAGACGTGCACCGTGCCGCCGGGCAGTCCTCCGGCGGTCTTGAGGCTGACGGTCTGCGCGGCCGTGGCGTCGAGGGTCTCTATGACGGTGCTCCAGGCGGTCTTTCCCGGTGACTTGTAGCTGACATAGCTGCCGTTGGCCCGGTCGCCGCCCAGGTAGCCACTGCCGGAATCCAGGTACTGCCACCCCGGCTGGGTGAACTGGGTGGTGTGCGCGGTGGCCCAGGTGCTCTTTCCGACGCTGTACGTACCCGACCAGGGCTGGGTGGCGGTCAGCATGCCGTCGGTGTTGTACGGGAGGTTCTGGTAGAGCGCGGCGGCCAGCGGCCAGTTGATGAACGCGGAGAACTTGGCGTCCAGATAACCCCTGTTGATGGCACGGGCGATGGGCGCGCCACCGGTGTTGTAGTCCTCCGAACCGTTCTCGCTCGCCCACAGCTGCTTTCCGGTCGCCAGGGCGTCTGAGGTGGTGGAGCAGGACGTCATGGCGGACATGTAGCCGCAGGGGTAGTGCGCGCCGACGATGTCCACGGAGGCGGCGAAGGCCGCGTCGCCGCGGATGTCCCCGGCGACCGACCAGTCGGAGTCCGCGCCGACGATCTTCGTCGATCCGTATCCCTTCGCGGCGAGGGTCGCGTGCAGATTCTCGTACCAGGCCTTGTTGTAGCCGCGCTCGTTCCAGCCGCCCAGGTAGTCGATCCGGAGTCCGTGCTGGGTGGCGCAGCCCATCCAGGCGATCAGGTAGTCGATCATGTCCTGGGACCAGAAGTTGCCGTTGCCGATCCAGCCGGGCGCGCCCCAGGCGAGGCCGTACAGCTTCACCGCGGGGTTGCGGGCCTTGGCCTGTTCCATCAGCCACCACTCGTACCCGGTACCGCAGTCGACGGTGCCGCGGGTGTGCTCATGGCTGGGCTCGGCGCCGTCGGTGGAGTTGGTGTCGCCGCCGATCTCGACCTTGAAGATCTGCAGCGCCGCGCCGTAGCCGGGCTTGAACAGGTAGTCCAGGATCTGGCCGCGCTGCGGCTCCGGATAGTCCGCCAGCAGCCGCGAGTTGCCTCCGCCGCCGCTGATCGCTCCGACTCCGTCGAAGATCCGGCCGGCGGAGTTCCCGTCGACGGCGATCGCGGTGTTCACCGCCGCGTGGGCGGGCGGGGCCTGCAGGACGGCGAAGGCCGCCATGACGAGCACGAGCAGTACGGTCAGGGGCGTTCGCAGGGTTTGTAAGGTGCGCGGGTGCGCTACGGCGCGCTGTTGCGGTACGGCGTGCGGGCTTCGCATACGCGGGGCTCCTTCTTCGCGGCCGGACAGAGACGGCCGTTGGGGTTTGTGGAGAAGGGTTGCGAAAAGCGAACAGAAGACAACTCAGTCCACCGCCATCGGACGGTAAGACCGTGACCGTGTCCCGTCAACAGTTCGGACAACAGCGGATGCGTCCCCCGAACGGGGGTATACGGCCCGGAGAGACGCCAGTACCGCACACCCGGCGGTTAACCTGGCGCCTTCCTGATGTACAGCGCCACCGACACCGACAGGGAGGACGAAGATCATGCCCGGCACCACCAGCGGCCCGAGCCAGTCCACCGACAGTCCGCAGCAGAAGCCCTCGCCCGTGCCCGTCCAGCGCTCCGACTCCGCCCAGTCGGCGCACCGCCGCTTCATGCAGCGCTCGAAGTGGTAGGACGCGGCGCTCCGCGCTGACCCGCGCCCCGCACCCTCGGCCGCGCCCCTGGCCGCGCCCCGGCGAACGGTCAGATGTGATCAGGCAATGACCAATCGCGACCCTTCCTGAAAACGGAAGGGCAACTTCCTTACGCCATCGTTCACTTCCGCCGGCGCATGTCGCGTCCGGAAGCAGACTCGCTAGCTTTGCCACGACTCCGGTCCGCGGAAACAGCGGTACGGGTCGCAGAAAGCGAGGGGCGATGCCTGTCTGGGATGAGGTCCATCCCGCCACGATCTCCGTGCAACGCATGCGAGCCGGCGACCACTGCTTCGTCAGCTACGGCGACGACGAGTCGAACTGGGATGTGCTGACCACCTTCGCCTGGACGGGGCTGGCCCGCGGCGAGAAGGTGATGGTCTTCGCCGCTCCCCAGGTGAGCGATGACGAGGTGTGGTCCCGGCTGGAGGCCGACAGCCCTTCGATGGCCCGGGTCAGAGCCCGCGGCCAGCTGGTGCTCACCAGCATGCGGTCGCTGATCCGCCCCGACGTCGGCTTCACCCCCGAGCGGCAATGGCAGCGGATCCGCGAGGAGACCGCCCTCTCGGGCCGGCAGGGGTACACCGGGCTGCGCACCTTCATCGACATGCACTGGGTGCCGGACCTGGACGCCGACATCGACGTGATGATGCATCGCGAGTCCCACGCCGGGCACCTGTTCACCGACGGCTCCTACAGCGAGATCTGCGCGTACGACCGCCGCTGGTTCGACGAGGACGTCCTGGCGCGGATGTGCCGGGCACACCCCGTCAATCTGCTCACCCGGCTCGGCGAACTGCGAGCGGTGCACGGGGACGGCTCGCTGCGGCTGATCGGCGAGGCGGACCTCGCCACCGGCGAGCAGTTCGGTGCCGCCGTCGGCGAGGCGCTCACGCGCACCGCGGACGCCCGCAAACTCGTCGTGGATCTGACGCAGTTGAGCTTCCTCAGCGTCCGGTGCGCCGACGACCTCCTCCGGCTGGTTCGCGCCGCCGACGGCCACGACCGCGTCGAGGTCCGCTGCGAGAGCGGCCAGCTCCGCGTACTGCGCGCGCTGGGCGAGCACGGCTCGGCCCGGCTGGTGCTGACCGGGATGGGGCGCCGATGCTGACCGACCCGGCCGGCGGCCGTGCCGGCGAACCGGCGGAGTGCCTGCTGAAGGTGGCGTTCACCGGGGAGGACCTGCCACGGCTGCGGGTCCTCATCGAGCAGCGCGCGTCCCTGGCGGGGCTGTCGGAACCGCGCCGCGGCGAGTTCGTCCTCGCCATGGACGCGCTCGCCTCGAACGTGGTGGAGCACGCCGGCGGGGACGGCGCCCTGGCGCTGACCAGGGTCGGCGACGAACTGGAGTGCCGCATCAGCGATTCCGGTCCCGGCTTCTCCGAGGACGTCATCCCCGAGCTGGCGCCCGGGATCAACGGCGGCCCGGCCGGCCGCGGGCTGTGGCTCACCCGCCTGCTCGCCGACCGGCTGGTGATCGCCGCGGCCTCCCCCGGCGCTGTCGTGACCTTCGCGATGCGACTGGCCTGAGCAAGAACCGGCTGTCGCATCGCGGCACGGCCGGCGGTGGCTACAGGGCCGCTGCGGCCGGCTCCAGCGCCAGCTCGCGGACCACGCCCATGTCGCTGAACGGAAGCAGCTCGTCACCGATGATCTGGAACGGCTCGCTGCCCTTGCCCGCGACGAGCACGACGTCGTCGGGACCGGCGACGGACAGCGCGTAGCGGATCGCGTCCCGGCGGTCGGTGATCCGCTGGAACGGGATCCCGGTGTGGACCAGGCCGGGGGCGATCTGGTCAAGGATCCCCTCGGGGTCCTCGTAGCGCGGGTTGTCCGAGGTGAGGACGCACAGGTCGGAGAGCTCGCCGGCGATGGTGCCCATGGCGACGCGCTTGGTGATGTCCCGGTCGCCGCCGCAGCCGAAGACGGTGATGACCCGGCCGGCCGCGAAGCTGCGGATGGTGGTGAGGACCTTCTCCAGCGAGTCCGGGGAGTGCGCGTAGTCCACGATCACGCAGGAGCCCTGCGGGGTGGTGTAGCGCTCGAAGCGGCCGGGGGTGGGCGGCATCCGGTCGAGAGCGCTGACGAGGCCCTGCAGGTCGTGGCCGAGCAGATGGCACGCCGCCAGGGTGGCCAGCGCGTTCGCCACCGAGAAGCGGCCGGGGACCGGGATCGCGGCCGGGTACTTGCGGCCGGCGTGGTGCAGCGTGAAGCGGCTGCCCGCCGCGTCCACGACCAGGTCGGTGGCACGGTAGTCCGCCGGGGCGTCCAGGGCGTACGTGGTCACCGTGTCCGGCATCAGCGCGATGATCTCGGCGCTGACCGGGTCGTCGGCGTTGACCACCGCACGCCGGCACAGCCCCTGGAACAGCCGCATCTTGGCGTTCTTGTAGTGCTCCATCGTGCCGTGGTCGTCCAGGTGGTCCTGGGTCAGGTTGGTGAAGACGCCGACGTCGATGAACACGCCCTCGACCCGGCGCTGCAGCAGCCCCATCGAGGTCGCCTCCAGCACCACGCTGGGCGTCCGGCGGTCACGCATGTGGCCGAGCAGGTACTGCAGGTCCGGTGCCTCCGGGGTGGTCAGCACCGACCTCGGCATCGGGATCGACTCGTCGCCGATCCGGCTGCCCGAGGTGCCGATGACGCCGACCTTCACGCCCTCGGCGATCCGCAGGACCGCCTCGACCATGTACGAGACCGAGGTCTTGCCGTTGGTGCCGGTGATCGCCACGACGTCCATCGCGCGGCCGGGCTCACCGTAGTAGCGCGACGCGACGACCGCGGCCAGCGCGCGGATGTCGGTCACCCGGACCACGCAGACCGCCGCGGGCAGGCCCGCGAGGTGCGGGGCGTCGCCCTCGGCCAGTACCGCGACCGCGCCCAGCTCCAGCGCCCGCCCGATCAGCTCGGGGCCGCCGTCCTCGTGGCCCGGTACGGCGATGTACAGCGAGCCGGCCGTCACCCGGTGGGCGTCGAAGCTCATTCCCGCGGTGATCGGCGTCGCCGGGTCGCCCTGGAGTACGTGGTGGTCGTGACCGTCGAGCAGTGCACTGAGTTTCACAACTATCCCCTCGGAAGCGGCCGGTGGTGCACTGCGGGTGGCCCGGCCTGTCGGCAGGGGTGAGGGCAAACCGGATACCGCGATGATGACCATGACCCGGCGTCCCGGCACCGGTCGTCCGGTACCCGGCTGCCGGGGATCGTGCTGTCGGCCGGGTGCGGACCCGCTCCGGCGCAGTGCGGTGCACATGCGACGCGGAAGCCGGGGCACCGGCGGTGGTACGCGTGAAGGCGAGCGGTCCCCACAGGGGGCGATCTGCGTGCGGACCGAAGGGCCGGATCGGCCGAGGACCGCTACCTGTCACTGCGCAACAACTGCGGCGTGCGTCCGGACCGGCTCAGGACCCGTTCCGGGGTCGGCCGAGTTCCGGGCGGCAGCACTCTCTGGTCTGGCCGCAGACGGTTGGATACAGGTGGTGCATACAGGTGGCCGGGCGGAGCAGGGGCCTGCCCGACACCTCTTCAGTGTACGTCCGACCCTGCCACCTGCGGCCATGGTGCCAAATGCTGACATTTCGCCATGTCGAAACTCCCTGGCCGCGTTGCGGCGGGACCGTCCTCCACCGGCCCTCAGCGGCCGACCGCGGTCAGGTCCACACACCAGTCGTTGCACCGGATCGGGTTCCCGGGCGGGTACTCGAAGTCGCAGACGGAGACCAGGGTGAAACCGGCCTTGCGGCAGATCGCGTTCGAGGCGGGGTGGTCGACGGACGGGTACGCGTGCAGGGACCCGTGCGTGTGCCGGGCCGCGGCGTCGGCGATGGCCGCGGTCGCGGCCGCCACCGCGATCCCCCGGCCCTGGTACCCCGGCAGCACACCCCAGCCGGTCTCGTACACCGTCTCGCCCTGCCAGACCCGGTCCCAGTACCCGATGGTGCCGACCGTCACGCCCTCCGGGAGCAGGACGACGCTGAACATCCGTCCCGTTCTGGCGCCTTCGATGTCCAGGTAGCGCTGATGGCGTACGAGCAGCTTCTCCTCAGGTTCCGGGCCGCCCAGGTGCTCCGTCATCTCCGGGGAGTTCGTCAGCCGCAGCAGCTCCAGATCCCGCTCCGCCCAGGTCTCGAGCCGCACCTGCGCCGTGCCGGCCGCGTCGCGCCGTTCGGACATCGCGCCGTTTCCTCTCCTCGGATCCTGGGCCGTCACACGCCCGCCCGGTGCTCCTGCGGCCGGATGCCGCGGACCCGCTTGAAGGCGGTGCTCAGGGCGAACGCGCTTCCGTAGCCTACTTTTCTGGCCACCGAGCCGACCGTGGCATCGGGCTCCCGCAGCAGGTCGGCGGCGAGCGACAGCCGCCATGCGGTGAGGTACGCCATCGGCGGCTCGCCGACGAGTTCGGTGAACCGCCGGGCGAGCGCGGCACGCGACACCCCGGTCTTCGCCGCGAGCGTGGCCACCGACCAAGGGTGCGCCGGGTGGTCGTGGAGCAGCCGCAGCGCCTGGCCCACCACCGGATCGGCCAACGCCACGTACCAGGTGGGCGCTTCGGCCTCCGGCCGGGCGAACCACGCTCTGACGAGGGCGATCAGCAACAGGTCCAGCAGCCGGTCGAGGAAGACCTCCTGGCCCGGCTCGTCGCGGACGATCTCCTCGCCGAGCAGCGCGACGAGCGGGCAGTCCCAGGAGTCGGCGGGCATCACGAGGAGCGTGGGCAGCGCTTCCAGCAGCCGCCGGCTGATCTCGCCGTCCATCGCATAGGTGCCGGTGAACATCATCGTCGCGCCGTCCGGGCGGTTGCCCCAGGTACGAACCCCCAAGTCCATGGTCTCGCACAGCTCGTCGCCCTCCGTGGAGGTGGAGAGCTGCCCGGGGTGGATCACGATCCGCGGCGGTGTGTCCGGAGTATCGGCGACGGTGTACGGGGCAGGGCCGCGGACAACGGCGATGTCGCCGGGGCGCAGACACACCGCGGCACCGTGCTCGGGCAGCACCCACGCCTCGCCGCGCACCAGGGAGATCAGGGTCAGCGGAGCGCGGTCCTCGATCCGCAGCGACCACGGCGGGTCGAGGACCGACCGCATCAGGAATGCGCCACGGGCCCGGGGCCCGTCCAGGAGACCGGCGAGTGCGTCCATGTCTTTCAGCCTAGACGTCCGGGTGGACGCACGCGTATGGAGTTGAGGCTCTGCATCATGGCCGGTCCTGGCTGTTACGGCTTGACTGTCCTCATGACCGATCAGCCGCACGGCGGCCCGGCGGTCCGCTGAGGGAGGTTTCGACGATGGACGAGTTCCGCACGGTCGCACTGGTGGGCGCCACGATCACCACCGGGTTGATCGCGGGCCTGTACTACGGCTTCGCCTGCGCCGTCATGCCCGGTCTGCGCAGGGCCGACGACCGGACGTTCGTCGACGCCATGCAGTGGATCAACGTCCGTATCCTCAACGGCTGGTTCGCCCTCGGCTTCGGCGGGTCACTGGTGCTCACCCTGCTGGCCGGGGCGCTGCACCTGCCCGGGGACGCCCCGGACGGTCCGCTGCCCTGGATCGGCGCCGCTGCCGTCCTGTACGTGCTGACGCTGGTCTCCACGTTCGCGGTCAACATCCCGCTCAACGACGAGCTCGCCGCGGCCGGCGACCCGGGGTCGGCAGGCACCTCCGCTCTCGCCGCGGTCCGTGAGCGCTTCGAGACGCGGTGGGTCCGCTGGAACCTCTTCCGCGCGGTGGCCGCCACGGGCGCGCTCGGCTGTCTGATCTGGGCGCTGGTGCTCTACGGGCGGGCCACGCCGTAGGTCCTGTCGCACCGACGGGCCCGGCGGAAGGCTCTCCACCGGGCCCTCCCCCAGCTACCGCTGGGAGGTGCCCCAGTCGTTCCCGTCAGGGAATCCAGTAGTTGCCGGAGACGACGATCATCGACTGGAGCTGCACACTGCCGCCGTAGTAGAGCGAGGCGTCAATGGGCGTGCCGGCCAGCTTGTTCCACAGGGCGTCGAGCCAGGCCTGGGAACCGGGGTCGGTCAGGGCGGCGACCGCGAACGGTGCGGTGAAGGCCATGTCGTGGCCGCTGTCGAACGTCGATCCGTTCAGGTGGTAGCCGGTCACGATGCTGGCGGGGTTGCCGCCGGTCCTGGTCTTGATCCAGGCGTTGAGCTTGCGGGCCGAGGCGAGGGACGCCGGGTCACCGCTGGTGACGGCGTCGGTCGCCACCCGCCAGGGGTCACGGCAGGCGTTCCATCCGAAGTCCCCGTCGTTGGGGCTTTCGAGCACCTCTCCCGCGGCGGGCTTGGGGGTGGTGTTGGTGTTGACGACGAAGTCGGCGAGCAGTCCGGTACTGGGCGCGTAGCTCGCCTGCTGCTGGGTGATCAGGTTCTGGTGGGCGGTGCGGATGGTGTCCCAGGCGCTGTCGCCGGTCGCGGTCCTGAAGGCGCGGAAGTGGTCGATCAGCCAGTCGGAGGACCGGGTGATCCAGTGGTGGGACTCCCCGGAGCCGCTCCAGTCGCCGAGCAGCATCAGGTGAGTGGTGGAGTTGACCTCACTGGCCTTGATGGCGTTGATGTGCTGGACCGCGAGGTTCTTGTAGTTGTAGGTGCCGGTGCTTCCCCACTGCCGGTCGGCGAGCAGCAGGCCGTACGCGACGTCGAGATCGCCGTCGGTCGCGGAGTCCGAGCCGTCGACGCTCTTGCAGGAGCTGTCCTGTTCGGCGGCGAGCAGGTTGGGGTTGTTCACCGACGGGTGCGCGAGCATGAACTTCACCAGGCCGTCGAAGACGGTCTTGGCATTGGTGTCGGCGCCCGCCATCAGCGCGGTGACGACCATGCCGTAGCCCTGGCCCTCGGCGACGTACGGGTGGTCAGCGTCGGGCGAGATGACCTCGTACCAGCCGTTGCCGCAGTTGTGCTTGACGAAGGCGGCCTTCCACTGGTTGTAGGTGGTGACGACCGCCTGGTCGATGGTGCTCTGCGCGCCCGAGGGCTTGAGGGTGCCCGCGGTGTACGGGAACTGGTGGCTGCCGAACGGCACGGTGGGTCCACCGCCGCCGCCTCCGCCCTGGGGGTTCGCGTCGAGGTAGTCGAGGTTGGGCCCGCCGTTGGCGGTGGTCGCGGTGGCGCGGATCTTGTTGCTGCCGGCCAGCAGCGTCGCTGTGAGGGTCTTGGTCTGCCAGGTGTCCCAGGAGCCGGTGCCCGCGAAGGAGACCCCGGACGCGACGGTCGTGCCGTTCACCGCGATGTCCATGGGGCGGTTGACCGTGGTGCCGTTGGCGAAGCCGAGGACGAGGGTGCCGCTGCCCGCGGCGGCCGCGGTCACGGTGAACTCCACGGAGGAGCCGGCGATGTTGGTGTAGTCGACGAAGCCGGTGCCGGAGAACCCGGTGTGGTTGGTGGCGACGGAGGACTGCGACAGTGTCGCGTTCTCGGCCTCGTAGCGGGTGGTGGCCGCCTGGGCTTGCGGTACCTCGGCGGCCAGCGGCAACAGCAGGCCGAGCGATGCGGTCAGGGTCAGACCGAGGAGTCTTCGGGGGATGGGGATGCGCACGTGGGGACCTTCCCTCAGGACAGCGGGACGGGACGCGGGACACGGTTAGGAAAGTTTCCTAACCAAGAATGCATGGGAGCGCCACGCGGGCCTTCTGTCAAGGGGCCCCGGGAGAACCGTTAGCCGATCGCGGCGAACGGCCCTCCCGGGGCGATCCCGCTACCCCACGTCCAGATGGTCGAGATTGGGCGCGCCGGTCGCCGTGGTCGCGGTCACCCGGACGGTGTTGGCCCCGGCGTGCAGCGCCGCCGTCAGCGTCGAGTCGGCCCAGGTGTTCCAGTCGCCGGTGCCGTTGAACGCCCTTGCGGACATCACGGTCGTGCCGTTGACCGCGATGTCCATCGGACGGTTGACCGTGGTGCCGTTGGCGTACCGGACGGCCAGCGGTACGTTTCCGGCGGCCGCCGCGTCGACCGTCCATTCCACGTACGCGCCGGACGCGTTGCCGGTGTTGACGAAGCCGGTCCCGGTGTACCCGGTGTGGTCGGAGTCGACGGAGCTGCCCGCGGAGAAGGCGGCGGCCTCCGCCTCGTAGCGGGCCGGGGACGGACCGGTGCTCCCGGTCGCGTACCCGGACCCGATCCAGGTCTCGTCGATGCGCAGCCGCTTGTAGCGCGCGGTGTCGGTGGAGGCGGCGTAGGTGCTGGTCACTTGGAGGCGGACATGAC
Source organism: Streptomyces sp. H39-C1 (assembly GCF_027158125.1). Classification (NCBI taxonomy): domain Bacteria; kingdom Bacillati; phylum Actinomycetota; class Actinomycetes; order Kitasatosporales; family Streptomycetaceae; genus Streptomyces; species Streptomyces sp. H39-C1. Next base: position 41,259 of record NZ_JAPVLS010000070.1, on the reverse strand, counting down.
GGGTGGTGACCGCCGGGATGTCGATGGTCGCGACCCCGCGGGCGCTGGGCAGGGTGCCGGACTTCACCGGGCTCCCCCACGTGCTGCCGTCGCTGCTGACGTACACGTTGTAGCCCTTGATGCGTGCCGACTGCTCGGTGGCGGAGCGGGCGTAACTGACCGAGTCCTCCCGCTGGTTGATGCCGACGTACCGCACCGGCTTCGACGATCCGAGGTCGAAGTCGAGCCGCACGGGCAGCGTCTGATTGCTGTCCCAGTACGTCAGATAACTGCCGTCGGCCGCCGCCGGGGCGCCGTGGCCGCTCGCCGAGGCACTGGCGCTCATCGTGTACGAGGAGGCCGGATAGATCCCCGTACGGCCGTCGGCGGTCACCTTGAAGACCGTGTCGTACGGATCCCAGCCGCCCAGCCCGGTCAGGGTGAGACTGCCGCCGGACTGGCTGAAGGCGATGGGCGCGCCGGTGCGCAGATCGGTGACGGCGGAGATCCGGTACCCGTTGTCGCGCAGGCGCAGCGTGCTCGTCGACGGCGGGGTGACGACATGGATGTACTGCCGGTCGGGGTCGGACGTGCTGATGGTCGTGACGCCGCGGGCGCCGTCGTTCCAGGCTCCGGGTTGCAGGCCGCCGTACAGATAGCCGCCGCCCTCGGTGCCGTGCAGCGATTCCCAGATCGGGTTCAGATAGCTGTTGGCGAAGGTGTTGAAGGCCTCCTGGTTCGACGGGAACCTGCCGTTGACCTGGGCGGTCTCGGCCATCAGCGCCTTCACGGACGATCCGGCGTTGGTGATGAGCCGGCCGAGGGTGAGGGCCCGGTCGACGGCGGGGTTGGAGCCGTCGTACCACCAGGCCCCGGTGGAAGGCAGTTTGAAGTCGGCCTCGGTCAGCCGGGGGCCGGCGGTGTAGAGCGCCTGCGGGTAGTCGTACGCCGGGGACATGCCGGTCTTCTGCTCGTTGCTGATCATGTCCATGATGGGGGTGTCTTCGTTGTTGTTGCTGATCGTGTAGTTGGGGCGCTTCTGGTAGATCTGGGCGTAGAGGTTGTGGCTCTCCCAGTACGCGTTGTCGTTGTCGATCCAGAACCCGCCCAGGGTGGGATAGCGGTTCATGACCTCGAAGAAGTTGTCGTAGGAGAACTCCCCGAAGCCATCACGGGTGGTGAGGTCGACGGTCTTGCCCTTGTACGACGAGTAGGCACCCGAGTTGAGCCACTCATGGCCGCCCTCGGCATGCCACTGCGGGTCGTCGGTCATATAGAGGATGACCTTCAGGCCCTTCGCGCTCGCGGCGGTGATCAGTTCGCCGAGGAAGTCGCGGTGGGTACTGCAGCTGCCGGGGATCGCCGACGGCCACGGCCGTGCGTAGCCGAGCCGGCTGTGGAACGTGGCGAGCACCAGGTACTGCGCATGCAGCTTCTGGGCCTCGTTGACCCAGTACGCCGGGGTCCAGCCGCCGTTGGTGACATCGGACTCCCACTGGGCGCAGTCGGTGTGCGCCGGGGCGGTGCGTTCGCCCCAGTGCAGGAACAACCCGCTGGTGGAGCCGCGCAGGAAGTCCTGCCGCGGGTTCTGCAGATCGGCGCGCGCCGCGGTGCCGGGCAGCAGCAGGGCACCGAGGATCAGCGCGACCACGGCCAGCAGCCGCACGAACGTCCTCCGGTCCGCCCTCCTGTCCATCGCGTTCATACCGGACCGTCCAGGTAGTCGAGGTTGGGGCAGCCCGCCGCGGTCGTCGCGGTGGCGCGGATGGTGTTGGCTCCCGCGCGGAGCGGGACGTTGACGACGGCGGTGTGCCAGGTGTTCCAGCTGCCGGTGCCGCCGAAGGCCGTGCCGGCCGGGACCGCGGCGCCGTTGACGGTGATGTCCATCGGGCGGTCGGCCGTGGTGCCGTTGGCGTAGCCGAGGGTGATGTCCGCGGTGCCGGCCTGCGCGGCGTTCACCGTCCACTGGACGTAGGCGCCGGCCGCGTTCGCGGAGTTCACGAACACGGTCCCGCTGTAGCCGGTGTGATCGGTGTCGACCGTGCCACCCGCGGAGTACGAGCCGTCCTCCGCCTCGTACCGCGCGGCGGACGGCGGCGCGCAACCGGCGGTCGAGCCGGTGGCGTTGACGCGCAGCGCCCCGCCGGTGGTGTTGGCACTGTTGGCGACGCAGTAGCCGGTGACGCCCTGGAAGCCGAGGTCGTACGGGCTGTTGGTGCCGCGCTGGGCGGTGAAGTGGTCGAACTTCACCGTGCTGCCGGTGTTGGCCAGGACGGCGGGCCGGCCGTCGTTGGCGGCGAAGCGCACCGAGCTGTCGGTGAAGGTGATGTTGTTGGCGTTGTGCAGGTACCAGCCGTAGGCGGGGCGGGTGCCGATGCTGTTCGGGTTGTAGTCGGTGGGGTTGTTGGACGGGACGGTGACCGCCGTGGTGCCGCTGCCGCCCGGGACGGTGATGTTGACGTTCCGGAACGTCACACCGTCGATGTGGTTGCCGCCGGACTCGCCCCACAGGGTCGGGCTGAACGCGGGCGAGGCGCCGGTCGCGGTGATGTTGTCGTAGGTGATGTCACTGATGTGACCGACGCCCGGGCTGTTGCCGCAGCGTTTTCTCGTGCCGATCTTCTGCATGATGGGTGAGCGCACACCGGTCATGGTGATGTCGCGGTAGTGGACGTCGGAGATGTCGGCGCCGTCCATGGAGACCATGCCGAGGCCCGACTTGTCGGCGCCGGTGATCGTGATCGCCTGGAACTGGTAGTCGGTGAAGTCCCCGCAGGTCTCGGAGCCGAACATCAGGGCGTTGCAGCAGCGCGCCGACAGATGTGAGTCATGCACGACGACATGGCCGTTGGGGAGTTTCGCGCCGAGCGCGTAGTCGCTCTTGAAGACGAGCGCGTCGTCGTTGGCGGCGATGTCGGCATGCGTGATGACGGCGTTGGTGGTGCTGATGATGTTCCAGCCGTCCCGGTCGCTCGCGGTGTCGATCGTCAGACGGTCCGAGGTCACGTTGGAACAGCCGTTGATGAGCGCGGCGAAGTGGCCGCCGCGCCGCAGGGTGATCCCGCTGAGCGTCAGGCCGTTGCAGCGCGTCAGCGAGATGATCTTGTCCGCCTCGCCGGCCTTCGGGTTGCCGGTGATGAGGTTGCCGCCGCCGTCGATCGTCCCGGATCCGGTGAACCCGATGTTGGTGAGCCGGTCGCCCCAGATCATGGCGTCGTGGAAATGGCTGTGCCCGTAGTCCTGGTACGCGTCGTACGGGTTGGACTCCGCCGCGTCGTAGGTGTCGGCGCTGGAACCGGTGAGCGTGGCGCCCGAGTCCAGCTGGAGGGTCACATTGCTCTTCAGGCGGATCGAGTTGGCGGACTTGTAACTGCCGGACGGGAAGCGGACGGTGCCTCCGCCGGCGGCATTGGCGGCGGTGATCGCCTTGTTGACGGCGGCCGTGTCGTTCGTCGAGCCGTTGCCCGTCGCACCGTAGTCCCGGACGTTGAACTCGGCGGCCGCCGGGGCCGCCGCGCCGGGTGCGGAACCGGGTGCGGAGCCGGCCGTGCTTCCCATGGCGGGTGCCTGCGCCAGTCCGAGAAAGACGAACAGGGCGAGACCCACGAGAACTGCGATTCGCTTCATCACGTCACTCCCCGGCCTTCGGCGAGCTGCTGCCGGTGGTCCCCCGGAGCTGCTCGTTCATGATCAGGAAGGCGCCGAGGCCGTGGAAGTCGTTCGTGGCCCGGGTGCGCCCGATGTAGTAGGCGTAGGTGCCGACGTTGGTCCCGATGGAGATGTCGGAGAGGTTGGTCCGGCCGTCGGTGCCGAGCGCGACCTTGGCCAGCACACCCTGGTAGCCGCGCCGCGCCACCGCCGCGTAGTGCGGGTCGATGTAGCCCTGCTCCGCCGCGCGCGACAGGGTGAAGGTGAACATGCTGGAGCAGGACGTCTCGGTCCAGTCGTCCGAGTGGGTGCCCTTGTCGGCGACCTGGAACCAGCGCCCGGTGGCCGGGTCCTGGTAGTGCTCGATACCGGCCGCCAGGTTGCGCAGGATGGCCAGCAGCCGGTCCCGGCGCGGCTGGTTCGCCGGGATGTTGTCGAGGACGTCGATGGCCGCCATGCCGTACCAGCCGACCGCCCGGCACCAGTACTCCGGGGCCAGCCCGGTGGACGGGTTCGCCCAGCTCGCGGTCCTCGACTCGTCGTAGGCGTGCTTGAGCAGGCCGTTCGGCTGCTGGAGATGGGTGCCGTAGACCACCAGCTGCTTGGTCGTCTCGTCGTCGGCGTACGCGGTGTCGTTGAACTCCCGCCCGTACTCGACGAGGAACGGGTTGACCATGAACGTGCCGTCGGCCCAGAGCTGGTGGGCGCGGCTGTCCGAGGTGGAGTGCCAGAATCCGCCGTCGGAGGTCCTGGGGTACGTGGCCAGCCGATTGCGGATCTTGGTGGCGGCCGTCCCGTACTTCGCCTGGCCGGTCTCGTGGCGCATGATCACCAGCAGCCGGCCGGCGAGCATGCTGTCCAGGTTGTTGAAGCTCTGGCCGATGGCGCCCTTGCTGTCGACGAACCGGTCCACCCAGCTCTTGATGTACGCCAGGTCCTTGGGGTTGTGGGTGCGCTGGTAGACGAGGTACTGGCCGTAGAGGTAGAGGCCTACGGGGTACGACCAGCCGCCGATCTGGCTGGGAGTGAAGCGCGCCATCGTCGAGTCGGTCATCGCGACCGACCAGTCGGTACCGGCGGCGGCGACGCCGGGAGCGGACACCGGAACCGGGGCTGGAACCGTGACCGAGGCTTTCTCGGGTACAGCCGCCGCCGGTGGACCGTTCAGCGCGACAAGCGCGGCGCAGGCCGCGAGCGCGGCCGTCAGAGCACGTAATCCGTTCATGATCCCCTCACCCTGAATCCCCTGCATCGGGGGCTGATCGGGTAGCAAAGGTTGGACCTTTAAACGGAATCTAGCAGCGCTGAAACATCTGTCAATAACCCTAACAATTATCGTCGAACCAACAACTGGCTGGATCTATGGCTCCCAGAGTGACCCCTGGGACGAACCAGAGCCTCGATGATTCGGACATGCCAGACATCAGATATCGGATGTATTACCAAGAACCATAAGTCGCCAGAAATGCGGCGTGCAGGGACGATGAGTTCTGCGGCGGCGGATCGTCTACCTCACAGACAGCCGCGCCCGAACCCCGCGCCGGGCAGGCACCGCGAGAACAGCTGGAAGGAACCCCTCATGCTCTCCACCGACTACGTCCCGGGCGCGCCGAACTGGCTCGACCTCGCGAGCCGCGACATTCCGGCGTCCGCCGCGTTCTACAACGCGGTCTTCGGCTGGGACTTCCAGTCCGCCGGCCCCGACGCGGGCGGCTACGGAATGTTCGTCCTCGACGGGAAGACCGTCGCCGGTGTCGGACCGATCATGGTCGAGGGCGTGGAACCGCGCTGGACGCCGTACTTCATGACGCCCGACGCGGACGCCACCGCCAAGACCGTGGAGCAGGCGGGCGGCACCGTGCCGTTCCCGGCGATGGACGTCTTCACGATGGGCCGTATGGCCGTCTTCACCGACCCGGCCGGCGCCGGGTTCAACGTCTGGCAGCCCGCCGACAACAAGGGTCTGGACCTGGTGACCGCCGACAACGCGCTGTGTTGGGTCGAACTCCACACCACCGACGCGGCCGCCGCGAAGGCCTTCTACCACCAGGTCCTCGGCTGGGACTTCAACGACGCCCCGATGCCCGGCATGACCTACACGCTCATCCGCCCGGCGGGCACCGACGCCGAGGCGGAGCACGGCGGCCTCATGGAACTGCCCCCGGGCGGCACCGGGCCCGGCAGCACCCCGAACTGGCACCCGTACTTCGGGACGGCCGACTGCGACGCCACCTTCGCCACGGCCGTCGCGCACGGAGCCACCGCCATCATGCCGCCGGACGACGCGCCCGGGGTCGGCCGGCTGGCCATGCTCCTGGACCCGGCGGGCGCCCAGTTCGCCCTGCTCACCGGGGCGGCGCCGGACGCCGGCTGACCGCACGCACCGACGGCCGTCCCACGGCTCGAACGCTCACCGGCACCCGCTCCCACGGGGGGAGGGGGTTCCGGTGAGCGCGTTCACGGGCCACGCCGACCCCGTCGGCCGTAGGTCCCGTCAGCCGATCGGCAGGCCGGTGTAGTTCTCGGCGAAGTCGGTGGCGGCGGCCGTGGACCCGGTGATCCGGCCGAGCTGGGCGGTCTGCAGCCGGGTGGCGAACGGCGACTGCCCGGGCTCGTTGTGCAGCGTGGTCGTCAAGAAGTACGAGAAGTGCTCCGCGCGCCACACCCGGCGCAGACACGTCCGGGAGTAGGCGTCGAGCAGCTCCGCCGATCCGGTGTCCCGCAGCTCCGCCAGCGCCCGCGCCAGGACGATGACATCGGCGGCGGCCAGGTTCAGGCCCTTCGCACCCGCCGGGGGCACGATGTGCGCGGCGTCCCCGGCCAGCAGCACCCGCCCGTACCGCATCGGCTCGGTGACCGAACTGCGCATCGGCAGCACGGACTTGGCGGTGATCGGCCCCCGGTCCAGCTTCCAGTCGCCGTCGATCGCGAAACGGGCGTCGAGCTCGTCCCAGATCCGCCCGTCCGGCCAGTCGGCGGGATCCTCGCCGTTGGGCACCTGCAGATACAGCCGGCTCACCAAAGGCGAACGCATGCTGTGCAGCGCGAACCCGCGCGGGGAGTGCGCGTAGATCAGCTCGTCGCACGACGGCGCCACATCGGCCAGGATCCCCAGCCACGAGTACGGGTACACCCGCTCGAAGGTCTGCCGCACGCCTTCGGGGATCGCGTCGCGGGCGACGCCGTGGAAGCCGTCGCAGCCCACCACGTAGTCGCACTCCAGGGTCCGCTCGCGGCCCTCGTGCGTGAACCGTATGACGGGCGTGTCGGTGTCCGCGCCCTCGACGGCAGTGGCCCGCGCCTCGAACAACAGCGGCCCGCCACCGTCCAGTTGCAGGGCTATGAGGTCCTTGACCACCTCGGTCTGGGCGTAGACCATCACCCGGCGCCCGCCGGTGAGGGACGGAAAGTCGATACGGTGCGCCCGTCGGTCGAACCGCAGCTCGACACCGTCATGGACCAGCCCCTGCCGGTCCATCCGCTCCCCCGCCCCGCACGCGCGCAGCGCGTCCACGGTGGCCTGCTCCAGGATTCCCGCGCGCTGCCGCTGCTCGACGTAGGCACGGTCGCGGGACTCCAGGACGACGCTGTCGACGCCCGCCAGATGCAGCAGCCGCGCCAGCAGCAGTCCGGCGGGACCGCCGCCGATGATCCCGACCGTGGTGCGCATCAGCGCTCCAGGACCAGGGCGAGCCCTTGCCCCACCCCGATGCACAGCGCGGCGAGCCCGGTACCGCTGCCCGCGGCCTTCAGCTGGTGCGCGACGGCACCGGCGATACGGGCGCCGGACGCGCCGAGCGGGTGGCCGATGGCGATGGCGCCACCGCGCGGGTTGACGACCGCCGGATCGAGGCCGGGCCACTCCGCGAAACAGCCGAGGGCCTGGGCGGCGAACGCCTCGTTGAGTTCGAAGGTGCGCAGGTCGCCGAAGCCCCGGCCGGCCCGCGTCAGCGCGCGGTTGACGGCTTCCACCGGGCCGAGCCCGAAGTACTGCGGTTCGATGCCGGACACGGCGCTCGCCCGGATGCGGGCCAGCGGTTCACGGCCGGTGGCCGCCAGACCCTCCTCGTCGGTGATCAGCAGGGCGGCGGCGCCGTCGTTGAGCGGCGAGGCGTTGCCCGCGGTGACGGTGCCGCCCTCACGGAAGACCGTCTTGAGCTTGGCCAGCGACTCCACCGAGGTGTTGTCGCGGATCGTCTCGTCGCGTACGAGGGTGGTGCCCTCGACGGCGACGACCTCGTCGTCGTAGAGACCGTCCTTCCAGGCGCGCGCCGCCTTCTCATGGCTCGCGACGGCGAAGGCGTCCTGCTGCTCACGGGTGATGCCGTGCTTGTCGGCGATCAGTTCCGCGCCCTCGCCGAGCGGAATCGTCCACGCCGGTTCATGGCGCCGGTTGACCATGCGCCAGCCGATGGTCGTGGAGTACATCTCCTGATGGCCGGCCGGGAAGGCGCGGTCGGGCTTGGGCAGCACCCAGGGGGCGCGGCTCATCGACTCGACGCCGCCGGCGACGGCGATCGACACGTCCCCGAGGGCGACCGCCCGGTACGCCTGGACCACCGCCTCCAGCCCGGACGCGCACAGCCGGTTGACGGTCACGCCCGGCACCGAGACCGGCAGGCCCGCGAGCAGCACGGCCATCCGCGCGACATCGCGGTTCTCCTCGCCCGCGCCGTTGGCGTTGCCGAAGAAGACATCGCCGATCCTGGCCGGGTCCAGTTCCGGTGTGCGGTCCACCAGGGCCCTGAGGACGTGTGCGGCCAGGTCGTCGGGGCGGACGCCGGACAGCGCGCCACCGTACTTCCCGACGGGGGTGCGGACGGCGTCGACGATGTAGACGTCACGGGTGTTCGGCACGTTCGGCACGCTGGCCATATGGGTCACCGGTCCCTTCCTGCGGCCTTCGGGGCGCGGCGCGGAGAGTTCTTCGCCGGCGTCGGGTGCAGGATACCGAGCCGGGTGATCACCGTGACCGGGGGCCGGGGTGGCACCGGTCGCCCGCGGTGGCACTGATGCCACCGCGGGAGTGGTACCAGCGGGATCGATCTTCGTCCCGGTACGCCGGAACATCGGGAGTGCGACCGCAACACCCTCCAGGAGGAACGCTGTTCAGGTTCGGCATGTCACGGTGGAGGATCTCCGCGGTGTCCGGCGCGGTGGTGGCGGCCATGGCGGCCATGGCGGCCGCGGCGCTGCCCACGGCGGCGGTGACCACGGCCAGTATCTGAACGGCAACGCGTGCGTCGACGGCATCGTCACCGGCTACCTGCTCACCGGAGCCGCTCCGGCCCACGACACCAGCTGCGCGGCGAACCCGCTGCCGGTGCCGGACCCGGCGAGAACGGGCCCCTACGCACTCAGCTGAGTGGCCGCAGCACCTCGGCGACCTGCTGGATCCCGGTCCTGTGGGTTTTGACGCGGTCCACCAGATCGCCGAGGGCGACCGTGTCCGGCAGCGTCTTCCAGCCCGCCGCGGCGCAGTACGAACGGGTCATGGCCATGGCGTAGAACTCGTTCATCGGCGATTCGAGCGGCGGGCACACGGTCAGGGTGTGCAGCAGCGCGGCGGCCCGCCAGGCCGTGTCGTGGCCGGGGCTGTCGGGCGCCATGACGAGGTCGGACGCATGACGCGCTATGGCGGCCTCGATACCCGAAGGGTCCCAGACCGTGGGGTCGGACGGCAGGTGATGGGCCAGGACGTTCCAGGCCCAGGTCAGGTCGATCTTCACGACTTGGGGCCGAACCTCTCCTGGACGTACGCCCAGTTCTCCTCGTTGTTGAAGTCCGCCGCCGCGGCCAGGAACCGGTCACGGTTCTCGTCCAGCTCGCGCCTGGCGGCCTCGGTGATCAGAGCGGTGACCGTGGTGCCCTGCTCAGCGGCGCGGACCTTGAGTCGCTCGAGGAATTCCTCGTCAAGGCGGATCGTCACATGCTTCGACATTGCACCAGCGTACAGCGATAGCGCTGTACGCGGCGAGAGGATCGTCACGCGCGACGCGGCGAGGCCAGCAGGAAGCGCCCGCCCGCGCCGTCCGGATGCTCGGTGACCTGCCAGCCGGCGCGCTCCAGCGCGGCCGCGCAGGCGGCCGTTCCGACCGCGGCGGGCTCGGCGCCGCCGCCGGTCCACTCCACGCTCACGGCCTCGGGCTGTTGCGCGGGGCCGACCCGATATCCGCCCTCGCCTGCCACCGCCGGGGAGCAGCCGGCCGCCTCCAGCGCCAGGGCGGCGCCCGAGACGAGGTGGGCGCGTTCCCACGGGCAGGGCTGGTCGGTGATCCCTCGGTTGGTGACGCGGCGCAGCTCCAGGAGCCCTTCCCAGGCGACGGCGACCTCCCGGGCCCGGCGCGGATCGTCGGCCGTCGCCGGCTCGTCGCCGGTGCGCGCGGCGAAGGTCTCCACCTCGGGCGGCGGGTCGGCGGTGGGCTCGGGCGGGGGCGTGAGCAGTTCGGTGCGCAATGCGAGTCCGGCCGGGGTCAGATAGCAGCGGTGGGGCGCGCGTGGGTGCTTCACGGCGAGCCCTTGGCCGCAGAGCGCGTCGAGCAGCGCCTGCGAGCCGCGGAGCAGCCCGGTGTTCGGGTCGGCGGCGGTGATCAGGCGGCGCTGGGCCACGGTCGGCTGCTTGGTCATGTCCACCCCCGTCCGGTGTCGGTCGTGCGGCGGGGCGTGGTCTGCCGCCCCCTGTGGGACGACAGTACCGACCGGTCGGCCGGGAGCCAGTCCCGGCCGACAGTCCGAGGGGCGGAGCACACTGGAGTCATGTGCCGAAGCATCAAGACTCTCCGACCCCCGATGACCCCCGACGTCGATGACGACGACATCAGGGCGGCGGCGTTGCAGTACGTCCGTAAGGTCTCCGGATTCCGCGCCCCGGCCGCTCACAACCGCGAGGTCTTCGACCACGCGGTGGACGCGGTGGCCGAGGCCACCCGGCAGCTCCTCGCCGAGCTGACCGTGCGCGGCGCCCCGACGACGTAAACCCGCCCGCCGCCGCGGCCGCATTGCGGACAGCACCTGACCGCGATGACTCCTAACGTCAGACCCACAGGTTCCGACGAAGGGTCGTGCGATGAGCTACGTCACCAGCAATCCACCGGACGGTACGCCGACGTGGATCGATCTCGTCGTCCCCGACCGCGAGCGCGCGATGGAGTTCTACCGCGCGCTGTTCGGCTGGGAGTACGCCGTGGGGTCGGCGGAGAGCGGTCATTGCACGATGTGTCTGCTGCGCGGAAAGCCGGTCGCGGCGCTCGTGCAGGACCCGGAGCGGGAACCGGCCGGGGCGTCCCCGCGCTGGACCATGTACATCGCCACCGACGACTGCGACGCGACGGCCAAGCGCGTGACCGAGGCCGGCGGCACCCTGATCACGGCCCCTGGCGATGTCATGGACCAGGGCCGCATGGCTCTTGCCGAGGACCCGGTCGGCTCGCGGTTCGGTCTCTGGCAGGGCCGGGCGCACGTCGGCTGCGAGATCGTGAACGAGCCCGGGTCCCTGGTCCGCAACGACCTGGTCACCCCGGATCCCGGCCCGGCCCGTGCCTTCTACACAGCGGTGTTCGGCTACACGCTCGACTCCAACAAGGATCTCCCGGACGTCGACTTCACCTTCCTGCGCCGTCCGGACGGCTACGAGATCGGCGGCATCTTCGGCCTGCCGGACGCTCCGTCGTCCGCCTGGGCCACCACCTTCGAGGTCGACGGCACCGACGCCGCGGTGGAGCGGGCCACGGCGGCCGGCGGCACGGCCGGTGTCCCCGAGGACATGACCTACGGCAGGATCGCGACCGTCACCGATCCGTTCGGCACGGAGTTCTCCGTCATCACCAGAGCGTGAATCCGCCGTCCGCCCGCGGTACGGGCGGACGGACGGCGGACAGCGGAGCACCGGCGGGCAGGACGTCAGCCGATGGTGAGCCCGTGCCCGAAGGGGAAGAGCGGGTCGCCGGAGTCGTTGGGCATGTCCTCGTGGCCCGCTTCGACCTGGGCCATGGACCGGGGCAGTTCGAAGGGCAGCCGCCCCTCGGGCGCGGCCCTGCCGAAGAGCACGTCCAGCACCGCGGCGTCGGAGGCCCCGAAGGTGCCCACCAGGGCCGCCGCCTGCTCGGCAATGCCCGGGATCACCGCCGGCCGGTCGAGGAAGATGTCGACGACCGTGGGCACCGCTGAGACGACATCGAGGATCGGACGGAGTTCGTCCTCGGTGAAGTCCAGCCGGCCGGCGCGGAAGAAGGATTCGAAGCCTTCGGTGCGCCGGTCGAACGGGGTGGCGATCCGCAGCACCGCGACGTCCGCCTCCTGCGGCGTGGCGACCACGGTGCCGTAGCGCGCGGCGACCTCGGGGTCGACGCCCTCGGTGTACAGCCGCAGTCCGGCGGCGAGGGGCAGCAGCGGCGCGGCGGATGCGGCCGGGCGGTCGGTGAGGACGGTGACCGAGCGGCTCTGCGCCGCGGTGCCCGCGTCGCTGAACTCCTGGCTGCCGCAGATCCGGGCGGCCTCGTCGGGATCCACGAACGGATCGTCGAACAGGCCCAGGACGAACTTCTCCCGCAGCAGCCGGCCCACCGACTCGTCGATGCGCTCCTCACTGATCCTGCCGCCGCGCACCAGCTCGACCACGAGTTCGGGGCAGGCCTCGCCGCCGAGCTGGTCGGCGCCGGCGTCCAGGATGCGCTCGACGCGGGTCAGCCGGTCCAGGTGCTCCGCGCCCCAGGCCCGGGCGGGGAAGGGCGCGCCGAAGATCTCGGAGTCGGTGACCAGCCCCCAGTCGGTGCAGACGATGCCGTCGAAGCCGTAGGTGCCGCGCAACAGCCCGGTGATGACGCCCTTGTTGAAGCCGAAGCCGATCTCCTCGTACTCGGTGCCGACGGGCATCGCGTAGTACGGCATGATCTGCGAGGTCCCCGCCTCGAACGCGGCCTCGAAGGGGATCAGGTGGTGCTTGAAGTTGTCACCGGGGTAGACCTGCTCACGGCCGTAGGCGAAGTGCGCGTCCTCGCCGTTGAGCTGGGGCCCGGCGCCGGGGAAGTGCTTGGTCATCGCCGCGACGCTGGTGGTGCCGAGGGTCTCGCCCTGCAGCCCGCGGATGTAGGCGGCGACCATGCGGGCGGCCAGGCCCGCGTCGGATCCGAAGGTGCCGACGACGCGCGCCCAGCGCGGTTCGGTCGCCAGGTCGGCCATGGGGTGCAGGGCGAGCCGGATGCCGACGGCGAGGTACTCACGGCGGACGATGTCCCCGTGCTGCCGCACGAGTTCCTCGTCACCGATGGCGGCCAGGCCCGGCGGCTCCGGCCACAGCGAGAAGCCTTCGGTGTGCACGCTGGCGGCCGGGTTGTCCATGAACCCATTGCGCGGGTCGGTGGAGATCGTCACCGGGATACCGAGCCGGGTGGTCGCGGCGAGCGCCTGCAGGCGGTTGTTCCACTCGGCCATCCGGCGCGGGGCGGCGGCGCCGAACAGGTTGAAGTGGTTCATCAGCTTGCCGGTCACCATGCGGGAGGTGGAGGCGCGCATCGGGTCGTCGTCTGCGGCGCCGGTCTCGGGCTCGACGAGGGTGCCGTCGGCGTTGATCCCGACCATCGTCTGGAAGAGCAGACCCGCCTTCTCCTCCAGCGTCATGCGCCCGACGAGGTCGGCCGCCCGTTCGCCGGCCGGCAGCCGGGGGTCCTCGTACGGTTCCATGACGCCGTTACCGTTCAGGTCCCGGAAGGGTGTGCCATCGGGTGCCTGGAGCAGGGGTGCGCGGGTCGGTGGGCGGGTCGTCGGGTGCTGGGACACAGGGGTTCGTTCCGTTCTGTCGGCTCTGTGGGCTCACCGCCGCGCACGGGCGCCGCCACCGTGAAAAAGGTCGGTCGGGTCGGCGGTGGTGCGCAGTGCTTTCGGCCCGCGCTGGGCGGTGGTGCGGTGCGAGGGCCACCGGCACCGGCACTTCCCCTCCGGAGTGCCGGGGCCGGTGTCCTCGTCCGGCCGCTGAGGTCAGGTCAGCGGCCGGTCCTGACGAAGCGTTCGAGCCGCCCGGCCTCGCGGCCCTCGAACGTCCGGTCAGGAGTGATGGGGGTGACGGTGACGTTCCCCTGCTGCAGCAGCCGGTAGTCGGCGTCGCGCTTGGTCTCGGGACGGCACTTGGGGTTGTCGGCGGCGCAGAGGGCGCCGCCCACGGTGAACGTGTCGCCGTTCGCGGCGGTCTGTGCGTAGCTGGGCTGGATCAGTTTCTGGCTGCCCACCGACGACCGGACGGTGCTCCGGGGCTGCTGCCCTTCGGCGAGGTACGGGTAGTTGACGTTGACGACGAAGTCGGTGGTCAGCAGCCCGCGATGGCGGAGGGAGCCGATGAAGGCGGCACCGAAGTCGGCCGTCTGCCGGTAGGTGCGGTCGGCGACCTCCAGGGAGGTGGTGACCGTCGGGTCGTAGGAGCTGTTGAGGGCGACGGCGGGCGTGCCCTCCTCGATCGCGGCGAGAGCCGCGCTGACCGTGCCGGAATCGTTCACCACCGAGGCGACGTTGGGCCCGAAGTTGCTGCCCGTGACCACGAGGTCGGGGGCTGTCGTCCAGCCCGCCTTGGCGGCGAGGCCGCCGTTCAGCGCGAGCCGGACGGTGTCGACCGGGGTGGCGCTGACGCTCGCGGCGTCGCAGGCGGCGGCGCCCTTGCACACTCCGAAGACGGCGCCGGCGGCGGGCGCACCAGCGCAGTCCTGGCCGTAGCCGGCGGGCAGAACGGTACGCCGCTGCACGGTGAGCGAGCCGCTGCCGGCCGCGCCCGTACCGGCGCCGCTCTGGTTGGCCCAGGGCGCCATGACGACGACGTCGGCTCCGGCGGAGCACAGCGCGCGCCGCACCTCGTAGAGGCCCTTGCCGTCGGAGGCGTTGGGGCGGGCCATCTGCATGGAGTCGTCGTTGCTCATCAGGATCCGCATCCCGGCGAGCGGCTCGCTGTCATGGTGGTTGCCGGTTCCGGCGTTCGCGCTGCCGCTCAGCGGCAGGACGAGCGTTCCGGCGGCGAGCAGCGTCGTGACGGTGCCGCGGTGGTCACGGATTCTCATCGCACACCCCGCACGCGCAGCACGAGGACGGCTCCCGCGAGGGAGACGGCGGCGGCCACCGGGAACAGCGCCTCGTACCCGGCGGCGCTGACGATCCAGCCGGCGACGGTCGGGGCGAGGATCTGCGGGCCCGCGTTGGCGATGTTGATCAGACCCATGTCCTTGCCCGCGTCCGCGGTGGCCGGCAGGACCTTGGTGATCAGGGCCATGTCGACGGCCATGTAGACGCCGAAGGCGACTCCGCCCGCGACGTTGTAGGCGACCATGCCGCCCTCGGTCGGCGAGATCATCGGAAGGGTCAGCGCCAGCGCAGCCCCGATGCCGGAGGCCAGGACGAACGGCTTCATCCTGCCGACACGGTCGACGAGCGGGCCGATCAGGATCACGGCGGCGATCGTGCAGACCGCGTTGACGATCATCAGGAACCCGACGGTCGGGAGCAGGTCCTGCGGTGGGATCTTGATGTAGTCGGCCAGCAGATACATGTTGTAGGTCAGGACGACGAAGTAGCCGAGCATGACCCCCAGCCGGGACAGGAAGGCCCAGATGAAGTCGGGGTGTTCCTTCGGGTTGACCCAGAAGTTGGACAGGAACGCCCGCGGGTCGAACTTCTGCCGCGGCAGGTCCCGGGCGGACGTGTCGGGCGACACGACGGTGAAGATCAGCGCGGCCACGACGACACAGGCCGCGATCAGGTAGTAGCCCTTCTCCCCCGCGAACCGGCCGCCGAAGCCGCCGATGACACCGTCGAGTCCGAACTTGCTGCCCGGCACACCACCGATGACCAGCGCCGCGACGATGGTGCCGAGCGGCACACCGAGTCCGACGAGGGCGGAGAACGTGCCGTACTTGGACTGCGGGACCCGGTCCGGCATACAGGCGGTGAGCGCCGCCTGGTAGCCGTTCATGATGAACTGCACGACGCCCCAGCTCAGTCCGAGCATGGCGATCGAGTTCGCGTGCGCCTGGCCGATCAGTGCCAGCGCGCCCATCCCGGCGCAGAGCAGGATCCACGGGGCGCGGCGGCCGAAGCGCGATCGGGTGCGGTCCGAGAGCTGGCCGAATATCGGGTTGCCGACGGTCGCCAGGATGGCGCCCGTGGTGCTCGCCGTGGACAGCGCCCCCGTGTCGTTCGTGCCGGTGATCTGCGCGACCTGGATCGGCAGCAGAAAGCTGCCCACGCCCAGCCACAGCAGGTACAGGGCGATGTTCGCGAGCGGGAGCGTGACGTACAGCGGGCCCAGGCGGTAGCGGTTGACGGGGCGCATGACCTCGTCCGGACCTCCGGGCGCGAGGACCGAAGACCCTTCTTCGGGAAGCAGTGTGCTCATCGGTGGACCCTTCAACGGAAGAGACGGCGGAACGGGGGCAGAGCGAGGGGAACGCGCGCCAGTAGTCGAACCGACCGGCTCCGGAGGCCGCGGCGGGGCGTTGTCGGTGAGCGTAGATGACACGTGTCAGCAATGTAAGAGGTCGGTTCACGAAGCAATGGATCCGTGATGCACGACTGTGTGTTCAAGAAGTGAACACATCATTGCGACAGCGCCCGTTCCCGGCCCTGCTGTCCCCGGTCCTGTCCGGGTCCCTTCCAGGGTTCGGGCTACCCGATCGGAGCCGCATCCACCGGCGGCGCGGCGGCCAGCCGCCGCAGGGTCCGGCCGCAGTGTCGGGCGTAGAGGCGCTGGCAGAGCGGTACGAGCGGCCCGGCCAGGCGGGTGTACCAGCGGCCCGGGCGGCTGAACGCGGTGACGGTGAACCGTACGGAGTCGTCGGGCAGGAGCTCCACGACGAAGGACTCCTCACCGCACTCCGGATGCCCGGTCAGCGTTCCGTAGGCGAAGCCGATCCGCTGGGCCTCGTCAGCGGTCCACACCACGCGGCAGGGGGCGGCGATCCGGAACAGCCCGACGCCGATCGCGCATTCCACCGCGATCCCGGGCTCCGCGCGCGGCGCTCCGGCCCGGATCCGGACACCGGCCGCGCGGTGCATCTGCCAGGTGGTGACGGCGGCGCCCGCCCTCTCGAAGACCTCCCGGCCCCGTCCGATCACGACTTCGTGGTGCAGGTGGTGGTATCCGTCGGGCAGTTCCCCGTGCCGGGTGGCGCCGAACTCGGGATAGCTCGGGACCGGATCCCGGCGGGGACCGGCGTTCGCGACGGGCTTCCGCCCGGGGTTCGGCGTCATGCGGGGGTACCCGCCGTCAGGACGCCCTTCTCGGCACCGTCGCGGACCGGTTCCGGCCCTTCGTCCGGCTCCGGTCGTCCGCCAGGTTCCAGTCGTCCACCGGGTTCCAGCCGTCCATCGGGTTCCAGCCGTACGTCCGGCTGAGCGGCCGTCCGCTCGACCGGCCGTTCAACTCGCTGTTCATCCCGCCGTTCGTATGGCTGTTCATCCGACGGCCGCAGTCGGCGCCAGGCGAGCACCGAGCACAGCGCGAAGCCGAGGGCGTTGCCGAGGCCGTGGGTCGCCGCCATCCAGGCCGGCGTGGGGTGCGGAATGCCGGTGGCCTCCCCCAGGGCCCAGCTCAGGGCGAGCAGCATCGTCGCCAGGAGAACGGCCGCCGATGTGCCGAGCAGACCGCGGGTGAGCCCATCGGGGGCGCCGGTGCGGATCTCGCGCCAGGTGAGCAGGCCCACCAGCCACATTCCGGCGGTGAGGACGACGGCTCCGGCGAGCTCGGCCCAGTCGTCGATGAAGTAGCCGGCCAGGACGAGCAGCGTTCCCACCGGCACGCTCAACGCGGCGAGCCGGCCCGCGACCCGGCCTGGGGTGGCGCGGCAGACCAGCCCGGCCATGAGCGCGGCGGTGAAGCCGGCGAAGTGGAAGTGCGGCACCGTGAGCTCGAGGATCTTCAGATCGAAGCCGAGGAGCCGGTGGCCCGACCGCTCGGCGACCAGCGCCAGTCCCGCCACCGACGGGGTGACGAGCGCGGTCAGGACCGCGATCTCGCGGGGCGCGAGCGACCGGGTGCGGGCCAGCCGCAACGGAGCGGTGGCGGCGAGGACCACGGTGGCGGCGGCGTAGACGGCGGCGAGCCCGGTCGCCGGACCGCCGCGCGGCAGCCACAGCGCCACGCTCCCCGGCACGGCGCCGACCAGCCAGAACACACGGACCGCGGCGATACCCGGCCCGTGGATCAGCGTGAGTCCGCACGGGACCACGACGAGCATGCCCAGCATGACGATCAGGTTCACCAGAGCCGTCACGGCGCCCCACCCCTACGTTGAACGCGTTCAATTCTCCCGTACGACGCCGACTGTACGCCGAGAACTGAACGCGTTCAACATGAAATGGACGACGCAGCCGAACACCGCTCCGACGGCGTACCAGAACAGGTCGGGCGCGTTGAAGGTGGACCCGAGGACCAGGCGCGCGAGTGTGCTGCGCGCGGACAGTTCGCCGGGTACCGGGCTGAGCTGAGCGAACTCGACGGCCCAGCTGACGCCGAGGGCGACCGCGACCGCCACCAGGGGCTTCACCCGAGGCGCGGCGAGGACGACCAGCGCGTGGAGCAGCACGGTGTACAGCGCGTCCCCGGCGTACTTGCCGACCGCTTCCGTCGCACCTGTGGCGCCCGCCCTGACGCCCAGCGCCACCGCGACCGTCAGCACGGCGGCGCCGACGGCGAACAGCCGTGTCGACAATGGTCCGCCGCGCCTCAAGGAGTCGTTCATGCCGGAGACCCTATGCGGCGCGGAGGCGACGGGCGCCGGACGGCCGCCCCGCAGGCCGGCGCCCGGCCGGGGCGGCGCCGGACCGGATCCCCCAGGGTCGCCCCGAGTCGGAGTTGGCCAGTTGGGCGGCGATGAGTGACTTCGGGTGGTCCCGGCCGCGTTCGATGCTCTTCTTGACGGCAGTGGCGTCGAGCGGGGTGCCGTCGCTGAACGTCGTCCCCTTGCGCAGCGTGAAGGTGACCGAGGTGCCGTCGGCGTTGTACTCCCAGGACTCGGCGAGGGCGGGAACCGGGTCGCCCTTCTCGTTCTCCTTGGTGAGGCCCGCGTAGACGAGCGACAGGACGTGCACGTCCCAGCCCGCCGAGGACATCACCGGGTCCCATGAAGTGGGCAGCGCCCAGCCTCACTTGAGGGTTCCTCCGGTGCCGCCGGCGGTGGCCGGGGGGCGTCCGAGCCGCAGGCGGCCAGGGTGAGGACGGCGCCGGCGCCGAGGGCGAGCCCGAGGAACGAGCGTCTGCCGAGGCCCGCGGGGAGCGTGGCGGGTAGGTCGGCGTCCGCGGTGGTGGAGGGGGTGCGGAAGAACTGCATGGGCGTGCGCCACCCTTTTCGGCCGTGCGGAACATGCGCGGGCGGGGGCATGGGGGCAGCGCCGTACGGCGCCTCGTCGGGTACCGAGGGCGCGGAAGGATTCGGAGTGAGGGTGTGCGGAACGTGCGGGCGTGCGGTGTCGGCGGGGGAACGGCGCGCGGGTGCACGTGCAGCGGTACGGCGACGAGGAGGGGCCTGGAGCAGGCGGCAGCGGCACCGCCGTCAACAGGGGGAACGGGGACGCCACAGGACTCGCACGGACGGCCGTCCGGCGACCGGTAGGCGGCCGGCCCGCGGTCGGCTCCGAGCGCATCTGGATGGGCCAGACGCACGTCGCGCCGGCCACCGCGTCCTCCGACCACCATCACGGCGCGTCCGAGACCGCGATCCATGTCGTCAGCGGCCACCCCGAGTTCGTCTTCCTCGACGAGTCGAACGGTGTCAGGGAAGAGGTCAGGCTGCGCACCTCGCCCGGCGACTACATCTTCGTGCCGCCCTTCGTCCCGCACCGCGAGGAGAACCCGAGCGACGACGAGGAGGCCGTCGTCGTGATCGCGCGCAGCACCCAGGAGGCGGTCGTCGTCAACCTCCCGGGGCTGTACGTCCTGGGCGACCCCGGCACCGAAGCGCCTTGAGCCGCGGCGCACCCGGCCGCCGGATCAGACCGGGAGCATCTGCTGGGGCAGGAACTTCGCCTCGGTGAGGTACTTGCGGGCACCGAGGATCGCCGAGGACATCGGATCGGCCGCCGGGATGACGGGCATGCCGACCACTTCGGCGAGCAGTTCGCGCAGGCCGCCCATGAGCGAGCCGCCGCCGGTCAGCACCAGCCCCTGCCGGGCGATGTCGTCGGCGACGCTGGCCGGGCTCTGTTCGAGTACCGCGCCGACCGTCTCGGCGATCATCCGTACGTAGGGCGCGACGACCTCGGTCAGCTCGGCCATGGTCACCTGCACCGTACGGGGCCGGCCGGTGTCGCCGTCGAGGCCGGTCACCGACAGCGCGGCCGGGCCCCGTGCGCCGGGCGTACCGCTCAGGCCGGTCTTGATGTCCTGCGCCCGGCGGACGCCCAGTGCCAGCCCGTGCCGGCTCTCCAGGTGGGCGGCGATCACCTCGTCGAAGGTGTCCCCGGCCGCGGCGGTGGACGAGGACGCGACCATGCTGCCGAAGGCGAACCCGGCCACGTCGGTGGTGCCCGCTCCGACATCGACGACCATGCACCCGTCGCCGTCCCACACCGGCAGCCCGGCGCCGAGCGCGGCGGCCATCGGCTTGGGCAGCATCCGCACCTGGCGGGCGCCGGCCGCGTGCAGCGCGTCCTGCAGGGCCCGGCGCTCCACCGAAGTGGCCAGGACCGGGACGGTGACCATCACCCGGGGCGGCGCCCACGCCGTCCACTGCCGTCTGCGTCCCAGCACGTGCCACAGCAGCCGTGACGCCGCCTCGAACTCGGTGATCGCCCCGTGGCGCAGCGGGGAGGTGGCGACGATGCCGGGCGGGGTGCGGCCGAGCATCTTCCGGGCGTCCTCGCCGATCGCCAGCACCTTGTTGGTCCCGGTACGCACGGCCACCACCGAGGCGCCCTCGCTCACCGGGCCGTTCCGGCTGTGCACCCGGGTGGTCGCCGTTCCCAGGTCCACCACGAGGTCGAGGGCGCTGGACGCCCCGTGCGGGACGGGCGAGTCGGTCTGCTGCCGGCTGGTGAAGACGTTCAGCAGCTGAGGGAGCGTCATGGTGACTCCTCGGAGGGATACCTGGGCCGGGCCTGACCTGTCGTCATGAAGGCATGCCCGCCTTCACGCGCGCGGTGGTGCCCGCTGCGCGTTGTCCCTCGAAAGAGTGAATTCCCTCGCCCCGGCGGCCGACGGGTGTGCCGGGGCGGCCCGGCGCCGGGTACCGGCGGTCCCGCCGGCGTCAGATGCTGACGCCGTGTGCCCGCAGGTAGGTGAGGGGGTTGATGTCCGAGCCGTACTCGGGCCCGGTGCGGATCTCGAAGTGCAGATGCGGTCCG
This sequence comes from Streptomyces sp. H39-C1, assembly GCF_027158125.1. Classification (NCBI taxonomy): domain Bacteria; kingdom Bacillati; phylum Actinomycetota; class Actinomycetes; order Kitasatosporales; family Streptomycetaceae; genus Streptomyces; species Streptomyces sp. H39-C1. The sequence goes on along the minus strand of NZ_JAPVLS010000070.1, from coordinate 20,322 downwards.
GTGGCGTTGCCGGTGGAGCCGGAACGCCCGATCTGCTGACCGCGGTTGACGGGCTGCCCGGACCGTACGGACAGTTGCGACAGATGCCCGTACTGGCTGTACCTGCCGTCGGTGTGGCGGATGACGACCTGGTAGCCGTACGCGCCGCCCCAGCCCGCGGAGACGACCGTCCCGTTGCCGACGGCCTTCACCGAGGTGCCCGTGGAGACCGGGAAGTCGACGCCGGTGTGGTACCCGCTCGACCAGCTGGCGCCGGACGCGTGGTACGGGGTGCTCGGGCTGACCCCGCTGACCGGTGCCATGAAGGTCGATCCGGACTGCGCCGGCTTCTGGGCCGGTTTCTGCGCCGCCTTGTGGGTCGCCGCCGGCTTGGCGGGGGCCTTGGCGGGCGCCGCCTTCTCGTGCTGCTGCGGCTTCACGGCGGGCGCCTGGGTCCTGGCCACGGGACGCTCGGTACCGGTGAGGCTGAGATGCTGGCCGGGGAAGATCAGGTCGGGATCGCCGCCGACGATCTGCCGGTTGGCCGAGTACAGCTGGGGCCAACCGCCCTTGGTGTGATGGTCCGCCGCGATACCGGACAGCGTGTCGCCGCTGACGACGACATACGCGTCGGCCGTGGTCCTGCCGGGTGTCGAGGGCGAGGAGGGCTTGGCGGCCGGTGCCGACTTGGCGGGCGCGGCCTTCGTGGAGACCTTCACCGGTGTCTTCACGGGAGTGGTCTTCTTCGGGTGCGCCGGGGCCTGTTGCGGAGCCGCGCTGTCGCGGGTGAGCCCGGCCCGGGGGCCGCACACCGGCCATGCTCCCGGTCCCTGGCCGCGCAGTACCTTCTCCGCGACGGCGATCTGCTCGGACTTCGACGCGAGGTCGGCGCGGGAGGCGTACGCGGTGCCGCCGTAGGCCTTCCAGGTGCTCGACGCGAACTGCAGCCCGCCGTAGTACCCGTTACCGGTGTTGATGTTCCAGTCCCCGGTGCTCTCGCACTGAGCGACCTTGTCCCAGGTGTTGAGCGGCGCTGCCGCCGCGCCGCTGACGCTGATCAGCGGCAGGGCGAGACCCGCTCCGCCGGCGGTGACGGTCAGGGAGGCCTGCGAGACCCGGCTGGGCCGGTAGCGGCGGTGACGACCACGTAAGGGCATAGACCTCGTCCTCTTCCACGACCGGGGGCCGGACTGGCGCCCCACAGGGTAGACGCAACGATTTGGCCACCACAAGGGGCGCACGTGGAGCGGCTGTTGGGGCGGGCCGCACCCGATGGCTTCCGGTGCGGCCCGCCCCGCCGGCGATCAGTTGGCGATGTTGTAGCTGTCGCCGTAGACCTTCCAGCTCAGCGGCGGGTTGAGGTCGAAGTTGCCCTTCTGGAGGAAGACGCGCTGCTCGGTGTCGACACGGCTGGTGTCGCTGTGCGCCTCCTCGGTCTTCATCGCGGCCTTGCGGGCGTCGAGGAAGGCATTGAGGTACGTTGTCTCGTTTCCGCCCTGGGCGGGGGTCTTGGCCTTCTTCATGGCGGTCTTGCGGATTCCGCCGAAGCTGGTGCTGTCGGTGCCCGGTCCGTGCATCACGATCGCGTCGTAGTAGGCGAACTGGCCGAGCGCGCGCAGGCCGTCGGACTTGGCCTGGTTGACAGCCGGGTTGAAGTAGACCCGGTCGCGCTCGTCGTTCTGCGCGGTCTGGAACGCGGCGTCCTTGGCGGCGGTCTTCCAGGCGCTCTCGAACGCGGAGCCGAGGCCCGAGTGCGATTCGGTGCCGTTGACCTTGCGCAGCGCGGGGAGGTACTTGGCAAGGGCGTTGCCGGGCTTGCGGTCCGTGTACAGCTGGACGAGGTCCAGCATGTCACCGGTGCCCGAACAGAAGCCGATGATGCCGGCGGTGTAGCCGCGGCCGTCACCGATGTCCTCGATGTACTTGTACTGCGACTTCCAGTCCAGCGAGGAGTTCTCTGCGCTGGAGACCAGCTGCATCGCGATGTCCTTCTTGTGGGCGTCGTCGAGACCGACGCCCGCCGCAGCCTTGACACCGGCGCTGTGCGCGGCCACCGGCGTCGCGGCGTTGCCGTTGGCCGCGATCACCAGGGGGGTGGCGCCTGCTGCCAGCAGTCCGGTAGCTATGAGAAGGGTCAGGCGCTTACGGGATCGTCCTGCGCGGTGGTCGTTCACGTGCTCTCCGCTTCCGGCCGGGGGGCGGCCACTTCGGGGCTCAGGAGGTTGCCCACGCCTTAGTTAGGAAACTTTCCTAACCGGGCGGGTGTATTCAAGCACCGCAACGAAGGAACGCCAAGAGGCAGTTCAATGATCAGTTCCGGATCCGTTCGGGTTCGGCCCGAAATCGGCTCCGGATCGGCCCCGAATACGATCGGGGCCGACTCCGGTTCAGCCCCGGCGCAGTTCCTCGAACCAGCTCAGGATCTGCGGGTAGGCCACGAACGGCGACGACATGTGCCCCGCCTCGCCCGCGTGGAGGAGGGGCGCGTGCACCCCGTTCGCCCGCAGTTGCGCCTGGCAGTGCTCGCTGTTGGCGATCGCCACGTCCCGGTCGGTTTCGGTGGCGAAGATCCGTACCGGCACCCGCGGCGTCCAGTCCGAGCAGGTGGAGTCCCCGACGCGCAGCGCCTCGGCGAACGCGCCCGTGGGGTGCTGCAGTGTGTCGATGAAGGCCGGGGTGAACAGCTTGCGCGGGTCGCCCGGCAGCGCGCCGAGGATCTCCTCGTCATTGTGGCTGCCGTCGAAGAGCTGCTCCACGGTCCGGTCGTAAGGCGGCAGGAACGCCTCGGAGGTCGAACCGTAGAGCGGGTACAGGCGGTTCCAGGACGTCGTGAAGTAGCCGAGGTAGTAGGCGGCGATGGCCGGGTCGAGCCGGCCGTCGAACGCGGCCGGAAGCTCCGCGCCGCGCGCGTCGAACGGGCCGCTGACCGGCGCGAGCGCCTGCAGCCTGAAGTACGGGTCGGCTCCGCCCTGCAGCGCCCGGCCGAGCCCCATCGAGGCCACCCCGCCCTGGGAGAATCCGGTGACCAGCACCTGCCGCTGCAGCGTCCGGCCGTGGCCGGCCGCGAACGTACGGGCCGCGCGCAGCATGTCCAGCGAGGCGCTGGTCTCCGTGCCGATGTCCATGTACGGGTGATGTCCGGGGCCGGTGCCCAGCCCGAGGTAGTCGGGGGCCACGGCGGCGAACCCGGCGCCCGCGAACATCACCGCGACCGCGCGGTCCGCGGTGTCCGGGTCCGTGGAGGCCACGCCCTTCTTCTCGGCGCGCGTGCCGTGCTCATAGGAGACGGTCCGCAGCTCGCGGGGCCCGCCGACCGGCAGGGAGACCAGGCCGCTGGCGGTGGTCGGCCGGCCGTCGGTGCCGATCGTGCGGTACGTGATGCGGTACGAGGCGGTCGCGTACCGCGCGCCGGGCACGTCGAATCCCTGGCTCTCGACGTAGGCGTCCGTCTTCGTACGGTTCAGCAGGGCGACGGGCACGGCGGAGAGCAACGTGCCGCGGCCGTCCGCGTGGTGAGCGGCCGATCCCGCGGCGGCGGGGCGGCCGTCGGCCGCGAGTGCGGCGGCCGGCACACCGGCGACGAGGGCGAGGACGAGCGCGGTGGCCGCGGCCCGGGCGATGTGGGTGCTGCGGGCGGTACGAGCGGATCGGGACATGGGCTTCCCCTGCGGTGAAGGTGCGGTGAGCACTGGGTTTCTGCTCCCCTCAGCCTTCCGTCCCGCGCTACGCCGCTCCATGGCCCCACACACCCGACGGGGGTGGGGCCGGCAACACCCCTGCTCCGGGGGGAATCCGGCGTGCCGGTTACCTGACCGCCACGCTCTGCCGCGCCGGAAGGATCCGCCCTTCCATCATCGCGCCCATTCCCCGCGCCACACACCCGTCCGGATGCTCCGCGATCTGCACCCGTAGCCCGGTGGCGGACCGGAGCAGGGAGTCCAGGCCCGGCATCCGGGAGATGGAGCCGCCGAGCGTGAGTCCGCTGTCCGCGATGTCGACCACCAGGTCCGGCGGGCAGCGCCGCAGGACCATGCTGACCCCGTCGAGGATCGGCCGCAGCGGGCCACGCATCGCGTCCCGCGCCGCGTGGGCGTCGGCCGTCACCGAGCGGGCCAGGCCGCTGACGATGTCCCGGCCGTTCAGCTCGACGTCCGCCTCGGCCGCGGGCGCGGTCCCGCCGATCGCCTCGCGCAGCGACTTCACGGTCTGGAAGGACGGCGCCAGTTCGTGGTGGCCGCGGAAGTACTCCACGACGGCCCGGTCGATGGTGTCGCTTCCCACCGGCACGGTCTCGGCGGCCACCACCGTGCCCATCGAGAGCACCGCCACCTGCGTACTGTCGGCGTTCGCCAGCACGATCATGGCCGCTTCCGGGTACTCCACGGGCAGTCCGCAGCCGACGGCCGCCGCGAGCAGCGAGTCCACCAGCTCGACACGGCGCAGTCCGAGGCCCGCCAGCGTCTCGAGCGCGGTGCGCCGCGCGACCGGCGGGGCGTCGTACGGAAGGCTCAGGGCTGCCCTGAGCACCGGGGTGCGCAGCCTGGCCCGGCGCAGTCTGGACCCCGCCACATGCCGGAGCAGACGCCGCGCCATCTCGACGTCGACCACCATTCCGCCCGCCACCGGCTTGATGACGAGGAGGTGCTCCGGCGCGCGGCCGGTCAGCTGTTCCGCGGTGGTGCCGATCGCGACCACCTCGCCGCGCTCGGTGTCGAACGCGACGACGCTGGGCTCGTCGGCGATCAGGCCGTGGCCCCTGAGGTAGACCCGGGTCCTGTCGGCTCCCAGGTCCACGGCGACGGTGCACCGTCGCAAGCGCTCCAGAACCGGTGCCAGGGTCATCACGCGCTCCCGACCCCGGGGAGTTCCCCGGAAGATATGGACGTGGCCGGCCCGTACGACCGGGTGGTCATGCGAGTTCCTGGCTCGCCGCCCGCACAGCGCTCTCCGGCCGGACCTCCGCCACCTCTTCTTCGACGGCGGGTTCGGTGGCCTCGGCAGATTCGATCATCATGCCCAGACCCAGCACGGTGGAGAGCGCGGGGTCCTTCGTGATGTGCACCGGCATGCCGGTCGCGGTCCCCAGCATGGTGTCGAGACCGGGCAGGACGGCGCTGCCGCCGGTGAGGATGATGCCGCGGTCGGCGATGTCGACCACCAGGTCCGGCGGGCAGCGCCGCAGCACCCGGCCGATACCGCTCACCAGCGCGGACAGCGGATCGCGCATCGCCTCCCGCACCCCGCCGGTCTCCAGGTTCAGGGAGCGGGCGAGTCCGCTGGACACGTCCTTGCCGTGCACCTCGGTGTTCGACTGCGGCTCCGCCACCGCCTCGGACAGCACCTGGTGCAGCGGCAGCAGCCCTTGGTGCGGGAGTATCAGATCGTGGTGGATCCGCAGGTGTTCGAGCACCGCGTCGTCCATGGCGTTCCCCCCGACCGGGAGGACCTCGCCCGCGATGATCCCGCCGAAGGAGAGCACCGCGACCTGGGTCTCGGACGCACCGCAGATCACGATCATGCTGCCTTCGGGCTGTCCGACCGGGATCGCGGAACCCACCGCGGCGGCGAGCGGGGCGTGGACCAGTTCCACCTGCCGGGCGCCCAGGTCCGTCAGCGTCTCGGACAGGATCCGGCGTGCCTGCGGTCCTGCGCCGTACGGGACGGCCGCCGCTATCCGCGGTTTGGACTGACGGAGCCAGGCCCTGCGCGCCTTGTCGCCGAGGAGGTGGCGCAGCATCAGGATGCCCATGTCCACATCGACGACGGTTCCGCCGGAGAACGGACGGACCACGCGCACGTATTCGGCGGTACGGCCGGCCATGCGCTCGGCCAGGCCGCCTATCGCGACAAGGCGCCCGTTACGGATGTCGACGGCCACCAGGCTCGGTTCGTCGACGATCAGTCCGGCGCGCTTGGCATAGACGCGGGTCCGTGCAGCCCCCAGATCGATCGCCAAGGTACAGCGGCGCAGATCGTGCAAGCTGTCGGTCACGGTGGTGCCTCTCGAACGGTGGATCCGGCCGCTCGTGCGGCGGCCTTCCCTTCACCATGAGGGCGGCCCCCGGTGATCGCCCGCTGGAATGCGCCGACTGGGGACACGTCAGGTCGGGGCGTGTCAGGACCGTTCGTCGCGAGCGGACGGCGGCCGGAGGCGCGTCCGGCTGTCCGCACCGGGCAAGCACGCCGACGCCGTCCCCGACGACTCGCCCCGCGCAGACGCCGCGCGTTTCACACGTTCGAGTGAAGACCCCGTACGGAGGATTGCCGCCCGCGGCGACCGGCGAGCGGATGGCTCCCGGTCCGTCAGGTCCGCAGGTAGGAGGCGCCGTTGACGTCCAGGACGGTCCCGGAGGCCCACAGGGCGGCGGGCGACGCGAGCCACAGGGCGGCGGCCGCGATCTCGGCGGGCGCGGCGACCCGGCCGAACGGGCTCTGCGCGCGGATCGCCTCGCCGCCGGCGCCGGCCAGCCGGTGGGCGACCCGGTCGGTCTCGATGAAGCCGGGCGCGACGGACGCCACCGCGATGCCGTGCGGTGCCAGTGCGACGGCCAGGGACTGGCCCAGTGCGTGGACCGCCGCCTTCGTCGCGCCGTAGGCGGGATGGTCCGGCTCACCGCGGAAGGCACCGCGCGAGCCGATGTTGACGATGCGGCCGCCGGTGCCCGCGGCGATCATCCGGTTCGCGGCGAGATGACTGAGGTTGGCCGTGCCGAGCAGGTTGACGGCGACATGCCGCTGCCAGGTGTCGGTCCACTCCTCGTAGCCGGTGGTCGCGGGCGGGTGCGGGGTGTTGACGGCCGCGTTGTTCACCAGGACGTCGATGCCGCCGAGAGCGTCGGCCGCATCGGCCGCCAGCCGGGCCGTGGCCGCCGGGTCCGCGAGATCGGCGCCCAGCAGGACATGGCCGGTGCCCGGCAGCTCCGCCAGGGTCTCCTCGGCCTCCTCACGGCGCGAGCCGTAGTGCACTGCCACCCGGTCGCCGTTGGCCGCGAATGCCTGGGCAAGCGCCCTGCCCAGGCCGCGCGAGGCACCGCTGACCAGTACTCGGCGGCCGGTGGCGGGGAACGGTGGGACATCGGTGGCATCGGGTACCGGGCCGGGCTGGTGCATCGCGCGCTGCTTCCTGGAGGGGTGATCGAACCCCCCAGCGTAGGAGAGCCTCGGCGCCCTACCGGCCCGGCCCCGTATCTGTCGCCCCGGTGGTCAGCCGGCGTTGGCGGCGTGGGTCAGGGTCTCCCAGGCCACGAAGAGGTTGTTCGAGCCCGCGGGACGCTGCTGCTCGGTGAGCCGCTGGGTGTTGGCCATCGCGATGCCGAGCCGGTTGTGCAGCGCGTTGAAGCCGACCTCGGTGACCGGGCCGAGGCCCAGGTTGAGGTGTCCGCCGCACAGCGAGGACGGTACGGCCGCGCCGAGCTGGTACTTGGCCTGGAAGCCCAGCGCCTGGCGCAGTCGCTCACCGACCTCGGGATAGAGGTCCTGGCCCTGGATGCGGGTGGTCTCCGCGATGTGCGAGATCGCCGAGATGCCGTAACCGGTGTGGGTGAAGTCGCGGCAGGTCTCCTGGGTCAGGCCCGCGGTGAACGTGCGCTGGCCCTGCCAGTAGCTGATGATCTCCGCGCTGGTGTCGATGCTGCCGCCGGGCGGTGCCTTGGGGAGGGCGCCGTCGGAGGGCAGGTAGATGTAGGCGGGCACCCGGCCGCGGAACTTGGCTATGGCCTTGTCGTAGCTGGCGCGGTCCTCCAGGAAGACCGAGATGCCGACGGCCGCCTCCATCATGCTCAGTTCCCAGTTCCCGTTGCTCTGGGAGCCGTTGATGACCTTCGGAAGGTAGACGTTGCGCAGCATGGTCGCGAAGCGGGTGACACCGGCCGAGGACCAGCCGGCCCCGGTGTAGCGGATGATCTCGGCGGCGCGGGGCCAGGTCGAGCCGGCCCAGCCGGTCTGCAGCGGTGCGTTGCTGTTGGTGTGGTTGGTGATGACCGCGGACCAGGCGTCCATGAGCTGGACGGCCTTGTCGGCGTAGCGGTGGTCCTGGCCGATGTACCAGGCCAGCGCGTCGGTGTACGCGGCGATGGCGTCCTCGCGCTCATCCGTACAGCCGTAGTTGGGGTTGGAGTACGAGCCGCATTCGACGACGGAGCGCGGCTTCGGGGTGCGCGACAGGGATGCGTACGGGCTCGCGAGCATCTTGTCGTAGGCGGCCTTCCAGGGCTGGGCACCCGCCCGGACCTGGGCACGGACGAAGTCGAGCTGACCGCGGCTCACCAGCACACCGGGATGGGCGAACGTGGCGGGGGCGCCGGCGACCGCAGGGCTCTTCGGTGCGGCGGCGACGGTTCGGCTCTGCGGTGCGGCGGATGCCGTCCTGGCGGCGAGGGCAGGGCCCGCGACCAGGCCTGCCGAGAGCAGGCCCGCGACGGCGGCGAAGGCGATGACCAGGGTTCTCCGCCTGCGTGGGGGGCGCGGAGTGGTTCCGGTGCGCATGGGGGGTGCCTTCCGGTGGGGGGTGGCGTCAACTCCCCGAGATTCACACCTGTGAACTATGTGCATTGGTATGAACCATCGTGGTGAGAGGCGAAGTTAGAAGAAACCCGTGAACACGTCAAGGATTCGCGTCGACCCGGCCTTCGATTGGCCGGGTTTCGGGCGAAGGATTCCCTTTGACCCGCGGAACGGCGTTCAGAAGATGGAATCGGGGCTCCCGAGGCCCGCCCGGCACCCCGCGAGTGGTGCTCTGCGAGTCGCGCTCCGCCCGTAAGCCTGTTCCCCTGGTAGGACGGATCCGCCCGCTCCCGCGGCGGGCATGTGGAGAGGGCGAGCATGCACACCAGTGAACTGACCCCCGCGATCCTCGAAGGTCTGCGCCGGCCGCGGCCCTATCCGGCGGTCTCGCTGCTGATGCCCACCCACCGGCACCGGCCGGACAACGCCCAGGACCCCATCCGGCTGCGCAACCTGCTCGAGGAAGCGCGCAAGCGCCTCACGGACGACCCGCAGGTCTCGCGCGCGGACCGGCTCGACCTGGAGGGGCAGCTGGACCTGGTGGCTCAGGACGTCGACTTCCTGCACGCGGAGGACGGGCTGCTGGTCCTGCTCGCCCCCGGGGAACGGCACATCTGGCAACTGTCCTCCCCCGTGGAGATCCAGGAACGCCTCGTCTTCGCCAACACCTTCCTCACCCGCAACCTCGTCGCCGCGCGGCTGTACGCCCGCCCGTACTGGGTGCTCGTGGTGTCCGAGGAGGCGACGCTGCTCTGGGAGGGATCCGGCGAACGGCTGGTGCCCGTCGAGCGCCACGGCTTCCCGCTGAAGCCCGGGATCCCGGACCCGGAGGACGCCGTCCCCGGGCCGAACATCGGCTCCGTCCCCGGCCACCAGCGCGAAGAGCGGATGCGCCAGTACCTGCGGTCCGTCGACGCCGCCCTGGACAAGGCACTGAACCAGGAGCGCCGGCCGGTCTTCCTGGTCGGTACGGCCAGCACCGTCACCCTCCTGGCGGAGCTGTCCCAGCACCCGCAGGATCTGGTGGGCCGCCTCGACCGCGCCGGGCTCGACAAGGCGCCCGCGCACGAGCTCTCGGAACGGCTGCGGCCGGTGTTCGAGGAGTACACGGCCAAGCGGAACGCCGATGGGCTGGAGGAGCTCGACTCCGCGCGCGGCCGGCGCCGCTTCGCCGGCGGCCTCGACGAGGCCTGGCGGGCGGTCACCGAGGGCCGCGGATCGCTGCTGCTGGTCGAGGAGCACTTCCAGGCCGCGGCCCGCATCCAGGACGGCCACCTGGTGCCGGTCGAGGGCGGCACGGCGGCCGACGGCGTCGAGGAGGACGTCGTCGACCAGCTCATCGAGGCCGCCCTGGACAAGGAGACCGAGGTCCGCTTCGTCCCGGACGACTCGCTCAGCGACGACGGCCGGGTCGCCCTCGTCCTGCGCTACTGACCGTCCGGTGCCCGCACGGGTGACCGCGCGGCACTGGTGGGCCGATCGCCCGCCCGCCGCCGGAGGGGCCGCGATGGCGACCGCGATCATCTCGGTCGGCCTGCGGCTGACCGGGTACGACGCGGCCTCCGCGGTCTTCCTCGTGGTGGCGGTCGCGGCGTGGCTGCTGCTCGCGGTGCTCTTCGCCGACCGGCTGCTGCTGGACCGCGGCACCTGGAAGGCACAGGCCGGGACCCCGGCCGCGCTCACCTCGATCGCCGCGACGACTGTGCTGGGCACCCGGCTGTCGCTCCAGGGCCGCCAGGGCGTGGCGGCGGCCCTGCTGATCGTGGCCGCCGGGCTGTGGCCGGTGCTGCTGCCGTCCGTCGTCCGGCACTGGAAGCCCGGGTTGCCGGGGGCGGGCTTCCTCGTCTGCGTCGCCACCGAGGGCCTGGCCGTACTGGCCGGGAGCCTCGCTCTCGCCGAGCGGCAGACCTGGCTGATGTGGGCGGCGCTGGTGTGTTTCGTGCTGGGCCTGCTGCTCTACGCCGCCGTGCTGCCGCGCTTCGACGTCCGCCAGCTGCGGACCGGCAGCGGCGATCAGTGGGTGGCCGGCGGCGCGCTCGCCGGCTCCGAACTCGTCACCGCGGCGGCCGTGAACGGACCCCTGCGCTGGGCCCCTTCGGCGCACGGAACACTGCGCGTGGTCACCCTCGTGCTGCTGGTGCTGGACCTGTGCTGGTTCGCCGTGCTGCTGGTGTGCGAGGTGCGGTGGCCGCGCCCGCACTACGACGTCCGCCGCTGGTCGACGGTCTTCCCGTTCGGGATGACGGCGGTGGCCTGCCTCGCCGTCGCCGCGGCGGCGGACGTCCCGGCGGCGGAGACCGCCGGGCGCGCGCTGCTGTGGCCGACCCTCGCGCTGTGGGTCCTCGCCCTCGCGGGTGCGGTCCGCTCGGCGCGGGCCGGCCAGGGGCCGCCTCCCTAGAACTCCGGGTCGGGCTCCCCCGCCGGATCCTCTGCGTCCTCCGGCTCCGGCAGGTCGCCGAACCCCTCCGGCTCGTCCGCCGCTTCCGGCTCGCGCTCGGTGCCGGAGAGCGTGTCCAGGATCTGCTGCCCGTACTTCGCCAGCTTGTTCTCGCCGACGCCGCTGATCGTGCCGAGCGCCGCCAGGTCCGCGGGAGCGGCCGTGGCGATCTCGCGCAGGGTCGCGTCGTGGAAGATCACATACGCGGGGACGCCCTGCTCCTTCGCGCTGGCGGCACGCCAGGCGCGCAGCTTCTCGAACACCGGCAACAGTGCCTCGGGCAGGTCGACGGGAGCGGCCCGGCGGGACTTGGCCGACTTCTCCGCACGGGCGGCCTTCTCCGGCTCGCGCCGCAGCAGCACCTCGCGCTTGCGGCCCAGCACCTCGGCGCTCGCGTCGGTGAGCACCAGCGTGCCGTAGTCGCCCTCGACGGCGAGCAGCCCCTGGGCCAGTAGCTGGCGGACGACACCGCGCCAGCCGGACACCCCGAGCTCGGTGCCGATGCCGAACACCGACAGTGTGTCGTGGTCGAACTGGATGACCTTGGCCGTCTTCTTGCCGAGCAGGATGTCGATGATCTGGCCGGCGCCGAACTTCTGGTGGCGCTCGCGCTCCAGCCGCAGCACGGTCGAGAGCAGCTTCTGCGCGGGGATGGTGCCGTCCCACGACTCCGGCGGGGTCAGACAGGTGTCGCAGTTCCCGCACGCGGTGCTCTGCTGGCCGAAGTAGGCCAGCAGCCGCACCCGGCGGCACTCCACGGTCTCGCACAGCGCCAGCATGGCTTCGAGGTGCGTGCCCAGCCGACGGCGGTGGGCCTCGTCGCCCTCGGACGTCTCGATCATCTTGCGCTGCTGCACGACGTCCTGGAGGCCGTACGCGAGCCAGGCCGTGGACGGCAGGCCGTCACGCCCGGCCCTGCCGGTCTCCTGGTAGTAGCCCTCGACGGACTTGGGCAGGTCCAGGTGGGCGACGAAGCGCACGTCCGGTTTGTCGATGCCCATGCCGAACGCGATGGTCGCGACGACCACCACCCCGTCCTCGCGCAGGAACCGCGACTGGTTCGCCGCCCGGACCCGCGAGTCGAGACCGGCGTGGTACGGCACCGCGTCGATGCCCTTGCCCACCAGGAACTCGGCGGTCTTCTCCACCGAGGCACGCGAGAGGCAGTAGACGACGCCCGCGTCACCGGGGTGCTCGGTGCGCAGCAGTTCCAGCAGCTGCTTCTTCGGGTCGTCCTTCGGGGCGATCCGGTACTGGATGTTCGGGCGGTCGAAGCTCGCCACGAAGTGCCGGGCGTCCTTGAGGTTCAGCCGGGACGCGATCTCGCCGTGGGTGGCCTCGGTGGCCGTCGCGGTCAGCGCGATGCGGGGCACCTTGGGCCAGCGCTCGTGCAGCGCCGACAGCATGAGGTAGTCGGGCCGGAAGTCGTGGCCCCACTGGGCGACGCAGTGCGCCTCGTCGATCGCGAACAGCGAGATCGTGCCGCGGTCCAGCAGCCGCAGCGTCGCCTCGGAGCGCAGCCGCTCGGGCGCCAGGTAGAGCAGGTCCAGCTCGCCGGAGAGGAAGGCCGCCTCGACCGACCGGCGCTCGTCCATGTCCTGCGTGGAGTTCAGGAATCCGGCCCGCACACCGAGCGCGGTGAGCGCGTCGACCTGGTCCTGCATAAGGGCGATCAGCGGCGAGATGACCACACCGACGCCGTCCCTGACCAGGGCGGGGATCTGGTAGCAGAGCGATTTGCCGCCGCCGGTCGGCATGAGGACGAGGGCGTCACCGCCCGCGACCACATGATCGATGATCTCCTGTTGCGCCCCTCTGAACGACCCGTAGCCGAACACACGGTGCAGGACGCGCAGCGCGTCGCTCGTCTCGGACGTCTCGTCGAGGGCAGCAGCAGTCATCCGGGCAGTCTACGAGGAGCACGGTGCCCGCCATGACACGATTCCCCGTCCCGGCCGGGTCCGGCCGGGACGGGGACCGTTCGGTGTCAGCGCAGCCGCGCCGCCGCCGGGAGCCCGTCGAACGCCGGGCGCGGGACGGCCGGCGCGCGCAGCCCGCGGGCCTGCGGGGTCACCGCCGCGGTGGAGGTGCGCAGAGCGCCGTAGCCGCCGACGAGCGGCAGGTTCACACCCGAACGGGCCAGGTCGACGGTGATCTTCGGGGTGGTGTCGGCGGGCAGGATCAGCCCGCCGTCGGTACCCGCGACGATGACGGCGAGGCGGTGGCCGGCCGGGATCACATGGTCGGTGGCGGCCAGCTTCAGAGTGATCGTGTACGGCTTGCCCGGGGTCAGCGGCACTCCGTGGTCGAGGGACGCGTAGTGGCCGAGGTCGGCCCAGCCCCGGCTGAACACGGTGTGGTCGACGGTGGTGGTGTCCGCCGCCGTGTCGAGGAAGCACGAGCTGTCACCGGCCGTGCTGTCACCGAAGCAGGAACGGGTGGCCAGGGTCTTGATGCCCTCGCCCGCCCCCAGATAGTTCCGGATGGTCGCCGGGCCGAGGTCGACCAGCACCGCCGACAGGTGCGCGCTGGTGGTGGAGGACGTCGCGGTGACGGTGACCGTGCCGTTGCCGGACAGCCGCAGGTCCTTGGTGAGGACCCCGGTGGTGAACGCCGTCCTGGCGGGGTTGGCGGCGTCGGGCTGGGCGGCCCAGTCCTCCTCCCACAGCGCCGGGTCGTCGGTGAACGACGCGGTGCTGCCGTGGGCGGCGGGCTTCGTGCCGAGGGTGCCGACGCCGGGCGTGGTGCCGGCGCGCAGGTTCAGCCGGGTGCCGGTGGTCGCGGCCGGCGGCCAGACACGGTCGGTGGTCCAGTGGTCGGGGGTGCGCTCGATGTCGGCCATCGGCTCGCGCTCGATGCCGTTGCGCACGCCCAGCAGGTAGTGGTCGAACCAGCGCTGCAGGGTCGGCACCCAGGTGGTGCGGCGGGTGTCGAACGGGTCGACGTGTCCGGTCTGCGACAGCCAGACCTTGCGCTCGACGCCGTTGGCGGCGATGGCGTCCCACCACTGACCGAAGTTCTTCGTGCGGACGTTGAGGTCCTGCATGCCCTGGACGGCGAAGACGCTGGCGCGCACGTTGTCCGCGTCCTTGACGTAGTCGCGCTCGGTCCAGAACGGGGTCCAGTCACCGGTGCGCGGCGAACCGGCGATGATCTTCTGCTGCTGGGCGGCGCAGTGGGCCTGGGCGTCCGGGCTCTCGACGGCGTCCGACAGCCACTCGGGGCCGTCCTGGAGCGGCGCGCCCTGGTGGAAGTAGTAGTCGTACCAGGAGCTGATCGCGCTGATCGGCACGATGGTCCTCAGACCGGCGACCCCCGTGGCGGCGACGCCGTTGGCGATGGTGCCGTCCCAGCTCTTGCCGATCATCCCGACGGCGCCGGTGGTCCAGCTCGCCTTGACGGACTGGCCGCCGGCACGGGCGCTGTAGCCCTTGGCGCGGCCGTTCAGCCAGTCGACGACGGCCTTGGCGGACTGGATGTCGGACCGGCCGCCGACGTCGACACAGCCGTCGGAGCGGTTGGTGCCCGCCAGGTCGACCAGGACGGCGGCGTAGCCGCGCGGTACGAAGTAGTTGTCGTAGAAGAGCGGCGCCTGGACGATGTGGCCGTTGGCGTCGTACGTCTTCAGCTGACCCTCGTTGCCGCGTCCGCAGCAGGAGTAGTAGGGGCTGGCATCCATGATCACCGGGATCTTCCGGCCGGCCTTGGCGGGTTCACTGGGCCGGACGATGTCGACGGCGACGCGGTCGGCCTTGCCGTCCGCGTCGCCGTCGAGTCCGGTGTCCACCCATACCGATTCGCGGATGGCGTCGGCATAGGAGTAGTCGGGTTGGCTCAGTCCTTGCCGTACCGTCCCCGCGTCCCGGGTGTTCGCGTGTGCGGCGGTCGGTGCGGTGAGTACGGCGGCCAGGGCGGCGAGTACTGCCACCACGGCGGATATCCAATGGGTGCGGGTTCCCCGCGCATGTATGAGCACGGGCGGACCGTAGCGGTTGTACCCGCCATGACAGAAGGGGGATACGAGACAACTTCTGGTTCAGCCGGGGCGGTTGTGCCCGGCCCGGTCGTGCGGCACCGGACAGCCGCCCGGCCCGAAGGTGCCCAGTTCCGCGATGTCGAAGCCGTTCCGGTATCCCTTGATCTCCGGGTTCTGGCGGGCGTAGTGCGGAGTGCGGCGCGGCGGCAGCAGCCGGACCGCGCGGGCCCGCAGCCGCAGCGCTCCGCGCACCGCGGCCCGGCCCGCCGGGGACGGCGCCGGGTAGCGGAAGGCGCGCAGCAGCGAGTCGTCGAGCAGCGCGCGGGCACCGGCACGGGCCAGCGGGGCGAGCGGGGCCGGGTACCAGGACGCCATCAGGTCCAGGGTCGCGTCGGAAACCTTGCGGCCGCCCTCGTCCCAGCCGAAGTGCGCCACCTCGTAGGCGTCGAGGAGCGACTCGAACTCCTCGAAGGTCCGCGGGAGTTCCGTGATGCCCAGGTGTGCGCCGAGGGTGCGGTAGTACGCGGCCGTGGCGCGCAGCTCGTGCGGCGACAGCCGCCGCCAGCCGTACACGTCGAGCCAGCGCTTCGGCATGACGACGAACGTGCACAGCACGTACCGCAGATCGTCGTTGCTGATGTCGTAGCGCCCGTGCATTTGGTTGATGCGGCGGATCGCGGTGCGGCCGCTCCCGCTCGCGAAGCCGTGCTCGACGACGGCGTCGAGCAGCAGCGCGGTGTCGTCGTAGCGCTTCTGCGAACGGTCCGTCAGCTCCGCGGTCTCCGCGAGCAGCCGCCCGATGCTGGGGACGGCGTAGGTGCGGTAGAGGGCGAGCTCAAGGGCCCGTGCGAAGTCCCAGGGGAATTCGAGGGTCGCGCTGATCCGGTAGATCCGCAGGAAGTCCCGCTCAGGATCGAGCCGGCGGATCTCGCGTAAGTGGTCGTAGCGTCCCACGGCATACCCCCTGGTTCCCGGCACCGGCGGTAACCCACTCTACGGCCGGCGCGCCCGCGCCGGCCGTAGAAAGTGACGACGGGTCAGCGGCCGCCCTTTCCCTGGTCCAGGCCCGCGCGGCGCAGCGCGTCGGCCATGGCGCCGCCGGGCGCCGGAGCCGCGGAACCGCCGCCGCGCCGGTCACCGCGGTCGTCGCGGGCGCCCCGGCCGCCGCCCTGGCCGCCCCGGGCCTGGCCTCCCCGGGCCTGACGGGGCGGGCCGCCCCGGCGCTCGCCGCCACCGCCGCCGCCGCCCTGACGCTGGTCGTCCCGCGGACCGCGCGGCGTGGCCTCGTCCTCCAGCCGCAGCGTCAGCGAGATGCGCTTGCGGGGGATGTCGACCTCGAGGACCTTCACCCGCACGATGTCACCGGGCTTGACGACCTCGCGCGGGTCCGAGACGAACTTCTGGGACATCGCCGAGACGTGCACCAGGCCGTCCTGGTGAACGCCGACGTCGACGAAGGCACCGAAGGCGGCGACGTTGGTGACCACGCCCTCCAGCAGCATGCCGGGCTGCAGGTCCTTCATCTCCTCGACGCCGTCCTTGAAGGTGGCGGTCTTGAAGGCGGGTCGCGGGTCGCGGCCGGGCTTCTCCAGCTCGGCGAGGATGTCGGTGACGGTCGGCAGCCCGAAGGAGTCGTCGACGAAGTCCTGCGGCTTCAGGGCCCGGAGCACGGTGCCGTTGCCGATCAGCGACGGGATGTCCGTCTTGGCCGTGGCGCTGATCCTGCGCACCACCGGGTACGCCTCGGGGTGCACGCTGGAGGAGTCCAACGGGTCGTCGCCGCCGGGGATCCGCAGGAAGCCCGCGCACTGCTCGTACGCCTTCGGGCCGAGCCGGGCGACGTCCTTGAGCGCCTTGCGGGACCGGAAGGGCCCGTTGGCGTCACGGTGGGCGACGATGTTGCCCGCCAGGCCCTCGGTGATGCCCGAGACCCGGCGCAGCAGCGGCGCGGAGGCGGTGTTGACGTCGACGCCGACACCGTTCACACAGTCCTCGACGACCGCGTCCAGCGAGCGCGACAGCTTCAGCTCGGACAGGTCGTGCTGGTACTGGCCGACACCGATCGACTTGGGATCGATCTTGACGAGTTCGGCCAGCGGGTCCTGCAGGCGCCGGGCGATGGAGACTGCGCCGCGGATGGAGACGTCCAGCTCCGGGAGTTCCGCGGAGGCGTAGGCGGACGCGGAGTAGACCGAGGCGCCGGCCTCGGAGACCACGGCCTTGGTCAGCTTCAGGTCCGGGTGCAGCCGGATCAGGTCGGCGGCGAGCTTGTCGGTCTCGCGTGACGCCGTGCCGTTGCCGATCGCGATCAGGTCCACGGAGTGCTCGCGGGCGAGCTGGGCGAGGGTGGCGACCGACTCGTCCCACTTGTTGCGCGGCACATGCGGGTAGATCGTCTCGAAGGCGGTGACCTTGCCGGTGGCGTCGACGACGGCGACCTTCACACCGGTGCGGAACCCGGGGTCGAGGCCCATGGTGGCGCGGGTGCCGGCAGGTGCGGCGAGCAGCAGGTCGCGCAGGTTGGAGGCGAAGACCCGGACCGCCTCGTCCTCGGCGCCCTGGCGCAGCTGTCCGCGCAGGTCGATGCCGAGCCGGACCAGGAAGCGGGTGCGCCAGGCCCAGCGCACGGTGTCCGCCAGCCAGCGGTCGGCCGGCCGTCCCCGGTCGGCGATGCCGAAGTGGTGCGAGATGCTGCGCTCGTAGCTGCTGGGGCCCTCGCTGGGCTCCTCGGGCTCCAGGGTGAGGTCGAGGACGTCCTCCTTCTCGCCTCGCAGCATGGCCAGCACGCGGTGCGAGGGGAGCTTGGCGAACGGCTCGGTGAAGTCGAAGTAGTCGGAGAACTTGGCGCCGGCCTCCTCCCGTCCCTCGCGCACCTTCGCCACTAGGCGGCCCCTGGACCACATCCGGGTGCGCAGTTCGCCGACCAGGTCGGCGTCCTCGGAGAACCGCTCGGTGAGGATGGAGCGGGCCCCTTCCAGCGCGGCGGCCGCGTCCTCGACGCCCTTTTCCGCGTCGGCGTAACCGGCGGCCACCGTCTGCGGGTCGAGCCCCGGGTCGGCCAGCAGCGCGTCCGCCAGCGGCTCCAGACCGGCCTCACGGGCGATCTGCGCCTTGGTGCGCCGCTTGGACTTGAAGGGCAGGTAGATGTCCTCCAGCCGCGCCTTGGAGTCGGCGGCCAGGATCTGCGCCTTCAGCGCGTCGTCCAGCTTGCCCTGCGACTCCACGGACTCCAGGATCGCGGCCCGCCGCTCGTCCAGCTCCCGCAGGTAGCGCAGCCGCTCCTCCAGGGTGCGCAGCTGCGCGTCGTCGAGGGTGCCGGTGGCTTCCTTGCGGTAGCGGGCGATGAACGGCACGGTGGCGCCGCCGTCGAGCAGATCGACGGCCGCCTGCACCTGTGCCTGCCGTACCCCGAGTTCCTCGGCGATCCTGCGCTCGACCGACGGCCCGACCGACCCTGCAACAGACATCGTCACGATGCTGAACCTGCTCTCTCCGCTGGACTTCTGCGTGCATTATGCCCGCGCGGGCCGGGACGGCGCGGACGGCCCGCAGCCGTACCGCGCCCCCGGCGGAGTCAGACCAGCGTCTTCTCGAACCAGTGGTCGGCGTACTGGCTGTCGTTGTAGGCGGGGATCTCGCGGTATCCGTGCTTGGCGTACAGCGCGCGGGCCTCCACCAGGTCCTTGCGGGTGTCGAGCCGCAGCACGGCCACGCCCAGGATGTCGCGCGCGGCGAGTTCCGCGGCGGCGATCAGCCGGCTCGCGACGCCCTGGCCCCGGGCTTCGGAGCGAACGAACATCCGGGTCAGTTCACCGGTGTCCCGGTCCAGCACCCGCACGCCCAGGCATCCCATCGGCACGCCGTCACGGCGTACGACCAGAAAGTGACCGGTGGGAACGACCAAGTCGTCGCTGAGCTCGTCCAGCAGGACCTGGTCCACCTCCGCGTCGGTCGCCGGCCGGTCGTAGTACCGGGCGACCAGTTCGACGTAGTACTGCCGCAGCAGCGCGGATGCCTCGGGATGCCCCGGCGCCAGGGGGACGGTCTCCCACCGGGCAGCGTGGTCTGTTGTTGCCGTCACGCAGCCCATACTTGCAGGACCGTGCGGGGGTTAGCCCCCGAATATCCGGGGGCTTGGCACCCCAGCGGTTGGGGTGATGCCGTCATGGCTGCTCCGGGCCGCTGATCCGTAGGTTCGACATACGGATTCCGCACGCCAGCATCGAGGAGCACCCATGCCCCCCGTCAGCATTCTCGCAGCCCCTGTCACCGACGCCGCCGACGGCGCCGACTGTCCGGCGGGCAGCGACTTCGCCCCCTTGCTGCGGGTCGTCAAGGAGCACGGGCTCTTCAAACGCAGGCCCGGGTACTACGCCGCCGCGATCGCCCTGAACCTGGTCGCGCTGGGCGCGATATGGAGCGGGGTGCTGCTGCTCGGCGGCTCCTGGCTGGTGCTGCTCCTCGCCCTGCCGGCCGCGGTCTTCGGTGCCCGTACGGCCTTCTTCGGCCATGACGCCGGACATCAGCAGATCGCCCGCAGCCGGGACCGCAACCGGCTCATCGGCCTGGTGCACGCGAATCTGCTGCTCGGTATGAGCTACGGCTGGTGGAACGACAAGCACAACCGGCACCACGCCAACCCCAACCACATCGAGAAGGACCCGGACGTCGAGGTGGGCGCACTGGTCTGGACGCGGGCCCAGGCCGTCGAACGGCAGGGCTTCGCACGCTTCCTCACCCGGCACCAGGCACGGCTGTTCTTCCCGATGCTGCTGCTGGAGGGCATCGCGCTGAAGGTGTCCAGCTTCCAGAGCCTCAAGAGCCGCCCCGCACGCGAGCGCGGCGTCGAGGGCGCCCTGCTGTCCACCCATCTCCTCGGCTACATCTCCCTGTTGCTGATCGCGATGCCGGTCGGCCAGGCCATCGCCTTCGCGCTGCTGCACCACGCGCTGTTCGGTCTGCACCTGGGCTCCGCCTTCGCCCCGAACCACAAGGGCATGGAGATGCCGGAGCCGGGGTCGCGCTGGGGCCATCTGCGCCGTCAGGTCCTCACCTCGCGCAACGTACGCGGCGGGCTGGTCACCGACTGGTTCCTCGGCGGGCTCAACTACCAGATAGAGCACCACCTCTTCCCGAACATGCCCCGCCCGCATCTGCGCCTCACCCAGCCGCTGGTCCGCGAGCACTGCGACCGGCTGGACGTCCGCTACACCGAGACCGGGCTGCTCGACTCGTACGCCCAGGCGCTCAGCCACATGCACGAGGTCGGCGCCCCGCTGCGCGAAGCGGCCCCCACCTCTTAGAGTGCGGTACGTGACCTGATGTCCGGTTGATGCTTGGGGTTGGGTGAGGAGTCCTGGTCGGCGGGGCGGACTGGTACTCAGGTGCGGGGCTGAGCGAACAGGCCGGGTTCGGGTTCGGTGAGAAT